>CAYOFK010000031.1:7657-20147 GCA_964403185.1 uncultured Rikenellaceae bacterium
CTGTCAAACATTCATCCTGGAAATTATTTCAAAAGCCAGCTTCAGAGCTTTGTACCCATCATCAATGGATACCTCGGGGGTGGTGTTATTAACAATGGCATCATGAAAACTGTTCAGCTCCTCAATCATGGCATTTAACTCCGGGATCTCCGGTTTTTCAAACCGGATGTGTTTTTTTGGTTTTCCTTCACCCATGTCCATGACCAGTGCAAAGGGATCGTCCAAATCGCCGGCAACATCCAGAATCCTCACCACATCTGATTTTTTTTCAAGAAAATCAATGGTGATATAGGCATTTGGCTGGAAAAGACGGAGTTTGCGCATTTGTTTCAGACTGATGCGGCTGGAGGTCATGTTCACCACACTTTTATTTGCAAATTCAATCCGGGTGTTGGTAATGTCAGGCGAATCTGATATGATGGGAACTCCGCTTGACCGGATCAATACAACCTCTGAGTCAATCAGGGTAAGCACGATATCGATATCATGGATCTGAAGATCCATGACCACAGGAACATCTTTATTTCTGGGGTGAAAAGGTCCCAGCCTGTGAAGTTCAATAAACTTGGGATCTTTGATCTGATCCCTGATGGCCGTAAAAGCCGGATTGAAACGTTCAATATGCCCGACCTGGATCTTGATATTTTTTTCACGGGACAGTTCCTGGAGTTTTTGAGCCTCCTCTAGTGTAGAGGTGACAGGCTTTTCAATGAACACATGCTTGTTCAGTTTTATGGCTTTTTCAGCCACCTCAAAATGGGATATGGTCGGCACAACAACATCCACAACATCGCAATGCTCAAGCAATTGTTCATAAGAAGAAAACGGTCTTACTCCGAATTCTTTTTCAACGGCATCTGAGACGGCCTTATCAATATCATAAAATCCGGTCAACTCGAATTTGGTGGTTTTATGACAGCGTACATGGTGTTTGCCGAAATGTCCGACCCCTACTACACCTACTCGTATACTCATGGATATCGTGTTAATTGTTTTAAGAAAAAATCCCGTCTAAAGTTAATATAAACTGCGTATGAGTAGTCATTGCAGCTCGTGTTTTTAGTCCTGCCCGAACCGGTGTAATCGTAATAATTCTCAAGCCGGGCGCCGATATGGATGCCTTCTGCGATTTCATGATGAATATCAATCTTCATGATAAACAGCTTGCGTACAGGAAAGATTATTGTTTCATCTTTTCTGGAAACAGATGAAAATACAGGTTCTCCGAGCGGTGCATAAAAGTTCAGTGCATCCCAGTGTCCAAGGTATGCATCAACCCACCTTGTTCTTATATATAATAAAGGATATCTTGCATGTCCTTTTTCGGGTACCGGCGGTTCATTTCCTCTAATAAAATTGTAGCCGAGATAATAAAACTCAGCTCCGACTTCATTAATAAAACCTGGAAACCGGTATCTTACAGAAATTCCACCGGCAAGATTTCCAATCCATTGTTCCGGCAAGTTAATAGTGTCGGTCTGCCCTCCATAGTGGGTTGTAAGGATCTGCACCGGCACAGAGATCTGAAAGGCATTCCCGGGCTTGGTAAGGCGGATCTCTGAACTCCATCCCAGGTTAAATGATTCATTTTCAGTGTAACTGTCCCGGAAAATATAATTGGTCCAGTCAATATAAAGATCAGACTTCAAGATGTTTGAGTTATACAGAACCTGCAAGCCGGTTTCGGGAAAGACTTCCATAAACCGTTCAAATCTGTAAAGAGGTTCAAGGAAACCATGGTTATGGCCTCCAAATAAATTTCCCATTACAAATTGAAGTTCCGGTATGGGATTGTATTGAATACGGATGATGGGTTCAACCCTTTCAAACCCATCACTACCATAGTATTTCAATAAGTGAATACCTCCTTCAAGACGCATTTTCTCAAACGGATAATACTTTAGTGAGGCGTTCAGAAGCGATCCAAAGGTGGTAAAACCGGCTTCAATCCCGTTGAAGAATTCATTATTTCTGAAAAGATTCTGGTTTTGCATGCCCAGGAATACCTTATTGGCATCTGTATAATCAATTTCAAAAGGATCGGTAAATGCGTCCTGGACCAGTTGTCCGCCAGCCAAGAAAGGGAGATACAAAAAGAGATAAAATAAAAGTTGCTTTTTCAAAACCGGTAAACTTGCATCTCAAATTTAGAGTATTTAATTATATCTAAAAAAATGGATTAATTTTGTTTCAAATGGCGGCCCCGTGAAATACTATATCATAGCCGGAGAAGCCTCCGGCGATCTGCATGGATCAAATTTGATTAAAGCCCTGAAGAAAACAGATCCCGACCCGGGTTTCAGGGTCTGGGGAGGTGATAAAATGGAAGCTGCGGGAGGCATTCTGGTAAAACATTACAAGCATCATGCCTTCATGGGTCTCATGCCTGTGCTTAGCAATATTGCAACGATCCGAAAAAATTTCCGGTTAGCTGAAAAAGACATCCTGGATTACCAACCGGATGCGTTGATCCTTGTTGACTATTCCGGGTTTAACCTTCATGTGGCAAAGCGTGTGCAGTCAAAAGGTTTTAAGATATTTTATTATATTTCACCACAGGTATGGGCATGGAGGAAGTCCCGGGTTCATACTATTAAAAAACTCATTGACAGGATGTTTACAATCCTGCCTTTTGAAAAAGATTTCTACAAAGGCTATGCTGTGGATGTGGAATATGTCGGGCACCCCCTTCTGGATGCCATTCAGGATTTCACCTCTTCGTTCAATTCGAGCAGGGAAAGGTTTATTGAAGAAAATGATCTGACAGGAAAGCCCATCATTGCTCTGCTTCCGGGAAGCCGCAAACAGGAGATCAATGCCATGCTTCCCCTGATGCTGGAAGCCACCGATCACTTTCCCGGCCATGAATTCATTATTGCAGGAACTTCCTCACTCGATCCAAAACTATATGGGAAATTTCTGGGAAAAAGAAAAATCCGGATGATGGTTGATAAAACTTATGAGATACTGAGTTTTGCTGTGGCAGCTTTGGTTACCAGTGGCACCGCCACACTTGAAACAGCATTATTCAAAGTCCCTCAGACAGTTTGTTACAGAGCTGGTTATCTTTCCTATTTGATTGTAAAAAACATGGTCGATATTAAATACATCTCCAGTGTGAATCTCATCATGGACCAACCGGTTATTGAGGAACTCATTCAAAACCGGCTGAATATCAGAAATCTCACTTTTTTCCTTGATAAAATCCTGAATGATACGGAGTACATTCAAACCCAGGCCCGGTTGTATGACTCCCTGGAGAAAAAACTGGGAGGGGCAGGAGCTTCAACACGTGCTGCAGAAGGCATGTACAGATTACTGTCGGGCTCATAAATAATACCGGGGGGAAGAGGGATATATCGCAGTAGGCAGACCTCCCCATGGTTCATTAACTAAATCCATTTTCAGCATCCTCGCACCCAGATCATAACAATTCGTCCGACGATTGAGATTTCCTCTGTTTGGCAATCGAGCGCCCAGGTTGTCTTATGTGTTATTGATGTTGCCAACCCAGGGCCACCAGATCAATGGTGGTATGGTCAGGCATGACCAGCTTATTACCCTTTTCTTTTTCGACTATATGGCCAATAATGCTAATCCCATCCACTTTTTTTATTTTTTCTAATGCTTCAAGCGGAACCGTAAACAACAATTCATAATCCTCCCCGCCATTTAAAGCAGCCGTAAGCGGATCCATATTCAATTCTTCTGCCATGATCCTGGTTTCCTCAGCAACAGGAATTTTCTCTGAATAAATATGACAACCGCAATCTGAATCGCGTGTAATATGCAAAAGATCAGAGGAAATTCCATCCGAAACATCAATCATCGCAGAGGGCAGGATCCCTTCGGTTTCCAGAATACGGATGATGTCATTTCTGGCTTCAGGTTTTAACTGTCTTCCAACAATATATTCATGACCCTCAAGGGAAGTGGTGGCGCCTTTTACATTTTCGAATAACTCCCATTCCCGTTCAAGGAGCTGAAGTCCCATAAACGACCCTCCAAAGTCACCTGAAACACAAACCAGATCATTAACCCGGGCAGTGTTTCTATATACTATTTTGCCTTTTACTGCCTCCCCGATGGCTGTAATGCTAATGGTCAGTCCTGTAAGTGAGGATGAGGTGTCACCACCCACCAGGTCTGTTGAATAGTTCAAGCAGGCCAATTTTATACCCCTGTATATTTCCTGCAGATCTTCAACTTTGAACTTTGAGGAAGCGCCAATGGATACAACAATTTGTCTGGGTGTCCCATTCATTGCATATATGTCGCTGAGGTTTACAATCACGGCTTTATATCCCAGGTGTTTTAATGGGGTGTACACAAGGTTGAAATGGATGCCTTCCAGTAAAAGATCTGTACTTACCAGTACTTCCTTTCCTTTATAATCCAGAACAGCGGCATCATCGCCAACCCCCTTTTTTGAACTTTTATTTTTCAGATGAATGCCGGATGTGAGTTTGTTGATAAGTTCGAATTCCCCCAAAGAAGCCAGGTCGGTTTTTTTTCGTTTTTTCTTGTCCATTTTTGAAGAATTGACGGGTCTGAATGGTCTGATTTTCTAACAGGATTATTAAAAAATGTGTATATTTGTCCTTATTTAGATTAAATATCAATAAGAATGAATTATGAGTTTTCATTGGTGTTTGAGACAAAAGTATGGAAAAAGATCAAGACAGGATATTAAATGAGGTTACCCGAAGTGAATATAAGTACGGCTTTTACACCGATATAGAGACTGAAACCCTTCCCAGGGGGTTGAATGAAGACATTGTAAGGAGGATCTCCCAGAAGAAGAATGAACCTGAATTTCTTCTGGAGTACAGGTTAAAGGCCTTCCGGCACTGGCAAACCATGAAGCGGCCTGATTGGGCCCATCTGAACATACCTGAGATTGACTATCAGGATATCATTTACTATGCTGCTCCGAAGCCCAAACCGGAACTTGAGAGTCTTGATGAGGTAGATCCTGAATTGCGAAAAACATTTGATAAACTGGGAATCCCCCTGGAGGAACAAAAACGTCTTACTGGCGTGGCGGTGGATGCCGTGATTGACAGTGTTTCAGTTAAGACAACCTTCAGGGAAACATTGGCAGAATCAGGGATCATCTTTTGTTCATTCAGTGATGCTGTGCAGGATCATCCTGACCTGATCATTAAATATCTTGGATCGGTGGTGCCCTACACGGATAATTATTTTGCCGCTTTGAATTCCGCGGTCTTCAGTGACGGCTCATTTTGTTACATTCCAAAGGGAGTTCGTTGTCCAATGGAATTATCTACATATTTCAGGATCAATGCAGCCAATACAGGCCAGTTTGAGCGAACCCTTATCATTGCGGAAGAAGGATCCTACGTCAGTTATCTTGAAGGATGTACGGCCCCAATGAGGGATGAGAACCAATTGCATGCGGCCATTGTGGAAATTATTGTCATGGATGATGCAGAGGTGAAGTATTCCACGGTTCAGAACTGGTATCCCGGTGATAAAGACGGGAAAGGGGGCATCTTTAATTTTGTCACCAAACGCGGAATTTGCAAAGGAAAAAATTCAAAGATTGCCTGGACCCAGGTTGAAACCGGATCTGCAATTACCTGGAAATACCCCAGTTGCATATTGCTTGGTGATAATTCTTCCGGAGAGTTTTATTCGGTTGCGGTCACCAACAATCATCAACAAGCCGATACCGGTACTAAAATGATACATATTGGCAAAAATACCAGGAGCATCATTGTGTCAAAGGGAATCTCGGCAGGCAAAAGCAATAACAGCTACAGGGGGTTGGTTAAGGTCCTTAAAAAAGCAGATAATGCCAGAAACTTCTCTCAGTGTGATTCTCTGTTGTTGGGCAGCGAGTGCGGTGCACATACATTTCCCTACATTGAGGTGGATCATCCAGGAGCTATTGTTGAGCATGAGGCTACAACATCAAAAATTGGTGAGGATCAGATATTTTATTGCAACCAGAGGGGGATTAAAACCGAGGATGCCATTGGTTTGATCGTGAATGGTTATACCAAGGAAGTTCTAAATAAGTTGCCAATGGAATTTGCTGTTGAAGCACAAAAATTGCTTCAGATCAGTCTTGAGGGCAGTGTGGGATAGAATACGGTTGCGGGAATATAAAAGAACTGGATATGCTCAGTATAAGAAATTTATATGCGGAAATTGACGGCCGGGAAATACTGAAAGGTATCGACCTTGAAGTTGGCAAGGGTGAGATACATGCCATCATGGGGCCAAATGGGTCGGGTAAAAGCACACTGGCCTCTGTGTTGGCCGGGCGTGAACTGGTAAAAGTCACCAGGGGAGAAGTATTGTATAAAGGAAAAAACTTGTTAGACAGGTCTCCCGAAGACCGCGCCAGGGCAGGCATATTCCTTGGATTTCAATACCCCATTGAAATTCCCGGGGTGAGTATGGTAAACTTTATGAAAACGGCCCTGAATGAGAAACGCAAATCACAAAACCTGAAACCCTTGTCGGCAGGAAATTTCCTGAAGCTCATGCGTGAGAAAAAAAATCTTGTTGAAATTGATTCCGCGCTGACAAACAGATCTGTTAATGAAGGATTTTCAGGTGGAGAGAAGAAAAAAAATGAGATTTTCCAAATGGCCATCCTGGAACCCGAACTGTCTATACTGGATGAGACCGATTCGGGCCTTGATATTGATGCCCTGAGAATTGTTGCCAATGGCGTAAACCGGTTGAAAACCCGGACCAATGCCACCATTGTGATTACACATTACCAGAGGCTTCTCGACTACATCATTCCTGACAGGGTTCATGTGCTCTATAATGGCAGGATCGTAAAGTCCAGTGGTAAAGAACTGGCGTTGGAACTGGAAGAAAAAGGATACGACTGGATCAAAAAGGAAATGACCTGATCGGGGACAAAAGGGATTGAACAGTGGCGTTCTTATGGAAAACAAAATTAACATAGTAAAAGAGTATACAGGAATTTATGAAAATCTGGCTAAAGCCGGAAACAGGGATGCTCCAATCTTCCTGACAAAACTTCGCAGGGAAGCCATGGAGCAATTCATTGATCTGGGATTCCCGGATAAAAAAAATGAGAGATACAAATACACCGATCTGAAAACCCTGTTTCAGAAAGGATTTGAGCCGGTACTAACTCCCATAGATACCGGATTTAATGTCGGTCATGTGTTTAAATGCGACGTTCCCACCCTGAATACACATTTGTTCTTCTTAATGAATGGATTTTATTATGCACAGGCAGGGTCTTTGCAGGGACTCCCGGAAGGGGTCCTCGCCGGAAGCCTGAAGCAAGCCATGAAGGATCATCCGGAACTGATTGAAAAACATTATAACAAATATGTTAACCGCGTTAATGAAGGACTTGTGCCATTGAATACAGCCCTTTCCCAGGATGGAATGTTTATTTTTGTGCCAAAAAATACCGTTTGCCACAAACCGGTGCAGATAGTGAATCTGGTGTATTCTGAGAAGGAGATTCTGGTGCAACACAGAAATCTCATAATCATTGAGGAAAATTCAAAAATTGATCTGGTTGTTTGCGATCATGTTGTGTCACCCTATCCTTCCCTGACCAATTCAGTAACCGAGATCTATGCCGGCCCCAACTCTCAGGTTGATTATTCCAGACTTCAAAACGAACATAACGATTCTGCAGCCGTATCCAATATGTTTATTCACCAGGAGCATGACAGCCGGGTTCAGTCGAATATCATTACACTTCATTGCGGACTGGTGCGCAATAACCACAGTGTTTGTCTGGGTGGTTCGGGGGCAGAAAATGTTGCCAACGGCTTGTTTCTTGCCGACCGGGATCAGCACATTGATAATTTTATTCTAATTGAACACACACATCCTCATTGCCGGAGCAATCAGCTGTACAAGGGAGTTCTTGATGAGTCGGCATCCGGTGCTTTTACCGGAAAGATACATGTTCATAAGGATGCACAAAAAACCGCGGCGTATCAAAGAAATAACAATATCATCCTGACAGATCAGGCAAAAATGCATACCAAACCTCAACTTGAAATATATGCGGATGATGTCAAATGCTCACATGGAGCTACTGTTGGACAGTTGAATGAGGAAGCGTTGTTTTACCTTAGAACCCGGGGAATTCCGGGGAAGGAGGCCAGACTGATGCTGATGTTTGGATTTGCACACGAGGTCATCCGGAACCTGACAGTTGAGCCTCTTCGCGAGCGCATCGATGAATTAATAAACCGCCGGCTCAGGGGTGAACTGACCCGGTGTGATAATTGCGAGGTACATTGTAAAATATAAGCTTCAGGCCCCATGTTTAATGTTTATAAAATCAGGGAAGATTTTCCCGCACTTTCCCGGAAAGTCTATGGGAAACCATTGATCTATATGGATAACGGGGCTACTACACAAAAACCGATCCGGGTTATTGAAAAACTGAATGAGGTTTATACTCAATGCAACAGTAATGTGCACAGGGGTGTGCATCACCTCAGCATCCAGATGACGGAGGCTTATGAGGAAGCACGGTCAGTAGTCCGCCAATTCATCAATGCACAGTCCAACTCAGAAATTATATTCACTTCAGGCACTACAGGTTCTGTAAATCTGGTGGCCTCTTCATTTGGCGATGCATTTATAAGAAAAGACGACCAGATCCTGATCACCGGACTGGAACATCATTCCAATATTGTCCCCTGGCAGATGCTGGCAGAAAGAAAGAATGCACATCTGAAGGTCCTTCCCATACACAGGGATGGAACCCTGATGGTTGAGTCACTTGATTCATACTTAAATGAAAAAACACGGTTATTTGCCCTGAGTCATGTGTCCAATGCCCTGGGCACCATCAATCCGGTTAAAGAACTGGTTGAGGCTGCTCATAAATATAATATTCCGGTACTGGTTGATGGAGCACAGGCCATACAGCATGAAGACGTGGACGTCATGGATTTGAATTGTGATTTTTATGCCTTTTCCGGACATAAGGCATACGGGCCAAATGGCATTGGAGTGCTGTATGGAAAGGAGGAATGGCTTGAAAAATTGCCACCCTATCAGTTCGGAGGCGACATGGTGGCCACTGTTAGTTTTAAAAAAACCACATTCGCCGGTTTACCGCTAAAATTTGAAGCAGGTACTGCAAATTATCCCTCAGCCATTGGCATGGCAGAAGCGTTCAGATATTTAAATGAAATTGGGAAAAATGAAATTGCGGGCTACGAGAGAGAGTTGCTTGACTATGGAAACAAGACCCTGGAAAAGATTGAGGGATTGAGTATCTTTGGCGCTTCCAAAAAGAAAATCAGCATGTTTTCATTTCTCCTTGATGGCATCCATCCTTCAGATACAGGATCCATTTTGGATAAAATGGGTATAGCAGTGCGTACCGGACACCATTGTGCCCAACCAATCATGGATTTCTATGGTATAGAGGGAACGGTTCGCGCTTCGCTGGCATTTTACAATACAAAGGATGAAATAGACCGGTTGGCAGAAGGTATAAAAAAGGTAATGACAATGTTTGGTTAAACCCTGGCAGGCCCTGAAAGGGCATTTAAAGTGATGAGTGCGGAGGAGCCAAATTCATAACGAAACCGGAATATTGAATCAGTTACAAATTATTGACAAGTGAAAGATCTTACCGAAATACAAAATGAGATCATAGAAGAGTTCAGGATCTTCGATGATTGGATGGATAAATACAATCACCTGATTGAACTGAGCAACGATCTGGATGCCTTGCCTGCCAATAGTAAAACCAATGAACATTTGATTGAAGGCTGCCAGTCGAAAGTGTGGCTGGTCACAGAATATGAAAATGGTTTGATACACTATTATGCCGATAGTGATGCCATCATCACCAAAGGGATTGTGGCTTTGCTGATCCGGGTTTTATCCGGAAGATCCCCTGAAGAGATAAAAGATGCAGACCTGTTTTTTATTGACAAGGTTGGATTGAAAGATCATCTCAGTCCAACCCGTGCCAATGGATTGCTGGCCATGGTAAAACAAATGAAATTATATGCCCTGGCCTATTATGCGAAACAACAAAAGCAGTGAGAGAGATGAAAGAAGTACAGAATTTTTTGGAGTTGGAAACAAAAATAGTCGATGTATTAAAAAATATATACGATCCGGAGATCCCGGTAAATATCTATGACCTGGGACTGATCTACGAAGTAACTGTTAACGAAAACCAACTGGTTCATCTGAAGATGACCCTTACTGCACCCAACTGCCCGATGGCTGATGAATTGCTGTCAGAGGTTAACACCCGGGTACGTGAAATTGAGGGGGTCAGGGACCTGGACCTGAAACTCACTTTCGAACCCCCCTGGGATAAAAGCATGCTTTCTGATGAAGCGGCCCTGGAACTGGGTTTGCTTTAAGCAATACATGATCAAGCGCGCAAATGGTTCCAACCAGAAAGGTGAATACCAATTTTGCTATTCACCCAATGCCCCTTCCTGCTTATAAATATTCCAAAGATCGGGGCGACTGTTTACAATGGAATCGGCAATGTGATGCAGATAATCCGGATCATCACCAGGGGACCATGAATAGCTTATTCCGGGTGGTTTTTCAAGGAAGATGGTGGCATAAAAAACGGCTGCGGTCAGATATGCACCTGATTTGTCCTGGTGGGAACGGTCATGTAAATAAAGCTTGCCCTGATATCCGTTTTTGATGACCGTATACCAGGCCTGGCCTACCGGTGCTGTGACTATATCCAGGTCCTTAACAGCAGTTATGGTATGGGTGTAAATATTTTCCTGCATTTGCCGGTAGTCATCCGTCTCTCCTTCAATCCCGGTAAGGCCGTCTTCAAGAGCCCATGGCATCATGTAGATGATGCAGGTACCCGGTGAAGCCTCCTTAATGATACTTCTGAATTTTTCGAGATATGGTAACAGATAAGGATGCCACTTCTTTTTTGAAATATAAGTGCTGGTCCCCTGGAAAATTATAAAATCCCATGAACGTTCCTGTATCTTAAGCATGGTTTCGTCATACCCAATATGATCCCGTATGCGGGATCCTAATTTTATCTGCCCCTCAAAAGACACAGGCTTGTTGGCCCTGGCAGCCATACTATCCAGGATCGGGATCACATCGGCATCGTTAAAAGCCAGATAACTGCTGCCAATAAGCAGTATATGGCAGGAATCACAATCCGTCCAGGCATTTTTTATGAGTTCCGGGCCTGGACCGGGACCGCCTGTTTTTTTGCAGGATCCCATTGATGTCAGAAGCGGGACCACTATTAATATGCAGGCAATTTGATAATACCATTTATGGTGCATACTCTCTTTTTGTGATAATTAAATGAATTATTTGCGATAAAATTACAAATTAATGGAGGGATAAATCGGATTGATTGTAATTTTAATCCTGTAATTTATGGATTCTTCGACTTCCATATCACGAAAAATAAAGTCCAAAGCCCTTGAACTTGGTTTTGAAGCCTGTGGCATTTCCCGGGTGGAGGAACTTAAAACAGAAGGATGCCGGCTGGAACAATGGCTGAAGGCATGCATGCATGGTGAGATGTCCTATATGAAAAATCATTTCTCCAGGAGGACCAATCCGGCAGAACTGGTTCCTGGCGCCAGGTCTGTGATCGCTGTTCTAAAGAATTACCATACTGAAAGAAAACAAAAATATGACGGGGCTCCGGTGATCTCAAAATATGCCTATGGTGAGGACTATCATCTTGTTATGAGGCCAAAACTGAGGCAGTTACTGGCATATATTGAGGAACATACCGGGCCCGTAAACGGAAGGGGATTTGTTGATTCTGCTCCCATCCTGGAACGGGCATGGGCAGTCCGGGCCGGCCTGGGATGGATGGGAAAGCATTCCCTGATCCTGAACAGGATACAAGGATCTTTTTTCTTTTTAGGTACACTGATCGTTGATCTGGAACTGGAACCTGATGGGCCCGTTAAAGACTATTGCGGGACCTGTACAAAATGTATTGATGCCTGTCCCACAGGAGCAATAGTAGCCCCCTATGTGGTGGATTCCAGAAAATGCATCTCCTACCTGACCATTGAAAAAAAGGGCTCCATCCCGGTTGAATTTAAGGGGAAACTTCAGAACCGGGTATTCGGTTGTGATATTTGCCAGGATGTATGTCCCTGGAACAAGAATGCTCACCCACATCAGGAAAAGGCGTTTGAACCAAAAGAGGAATTGCTGAATAAATCACAGGTTGAATGGCACAACCTGTCAGAAGAGGAATTTTACGGACTTTTTAATAATTCTTCCGTAAAACGCACCAAATTTAACGGCTTCATAAGAAACCTGGATTTTTTGAAAGAAGGGGATTAATAAAATCGGGCCCCAAACATGCTTATTCGTCGGACGACCTGGAGGCATCCGGCGATTACAGGCTAAGGCTAAGGAAAAGCCCATGTAGATCGACTTTGTAAGTCGATTAGCGACTTGAAAAGTCGCTCTACAGGCAGTCCGCTATTTGTTTTATAGCAATGAA
>CAYOFK010000032.1:0-20072 GCA_964403185.1 uncultured Rikenellaceae bacterium
CTTGATACGGAATCTTTGTAATGTGAAAATCAGGCTCTTATGGATTCCTGCTTTCACAGGAATGATATGGAATCTGACTTTTGAGAAAGCCCCGTTCCCCGGGTCAAGACCGCCGCAAAAATATAAATTTTTTTGATTCCCCATAAGGATATGAAAGATAAACCAGGACTTAAGCTGCATTATTGACTGTGCCAGACATTTCGTGGCTCATGCAAAAACGCGACACATGGCATATGAAACGGAGCGAAGCAGGTTGTGATATAAAAGAGGATCTTGTGCCTCTCATTCCCTGAGCAATTCAGATAAGATCTTTCCCCCATTGCCGGAACCTCTTTTAATTGTGATCTCAAACGGTTCGCCGGCCTTTTTAATGGTGGCTTCCGTTGAGTTTTCCAGAACCACAAGGAGCAGGGCCATAAAATGCTCCACATGCTTTTTGTCCAGCGATTTGCCTTTTCCGGCTTGTTCCCCGAACAATTCATTCAGGATCCGGTCCCTGATCAGTTCAGGCTTCAGAGGATTCCTGACTTTATGAAAATCGGTGATCTCCGACACGTTCTTTAAGCTTCCATCCTCCATCTCAAACAATACATTCTGATCGCCTTTTTTAACGCTGGAGATCAGCTTTTGCAGATCCGGATTGTATAATATTCCATTTACCATCTTTAATTATTTTAAAAATTCAACGATATAATCTAAAGTTACAAAATTCACCATATAACTCGTAGAGCAGATAAAGAATATCATTTAATGTGAGGATGTCTTCGCATTAAATAGATGGCCCATATGTTCATTTGAAGGATTTTAACTTGCGGACCTATTAAACATGAACTTCATATCTTCTTTCCCAAGGCCGCTTTCCCCATAAATTTCAGGGCGCCGAGGACGCCATAACGCTCCACGATCATTTTTTTATACATTTCACTTCTGTCTTTTGGCGGTATGACTTCCCTTTCGGTTTTTTTAAGAGCGATGGCCTCAGAAACACAAACATTAAGACAATTTCCGCAACCAATACAGCGTTTGAGCAATACTTCCGTATGGCTGTTCACAGAAACCAGGGCATCCATCTGACAAATCATGATGCATTCCCCGCAGCCGGCACATTTTTCCGTATTGATTTCTGCGTAAAAGTTGGTTTGTATTAACCCGGAGGGATTTTCATACTTTTTGGCCGCTGTCAGCACTCCGCAGCAACAACCGCAACAACAACAGATAAATCCGGGTTCACGGGTATTTTCGGGTTGCAGGACCATGCCTGCCCGTTCGGCACGGTTGAGAAGATCCATAATTTTATCCTTTGTGATCTTTTTGGCCACCCCTTTGGCCATCATGAATCTGGCTGATGCTCCCAGGGTGAAACAGGTGTCCATTACATCCGACTGCTTACAGGACTCACCCATTTTTTCTTTGGCCTGACGGCAAATACAGTTCATCACGGCAAAAGGTCCCGGGGATTGCTCAATAATGTTCCTGGCACTGTCGTAAGATCCCACTATAAACTCAGGATCCAGTTTTACGTTGACGGGAATGGTACGCATTTGCTTGGTCTTGTTCTTTAACAAGGCATCCGCAAAGCCTTCATCCTCATATTTATAAAAATCTTCAGCAAATTCTTTAGTGATCCTGTCCACCTGGTGCTCAAAGATCCCTATGGCCAGGGGCAGTTTGCTGTACATCCGTCCCTTTTTCGGATTGGGAAACGACATGATGGCGCCTTTATCAAAAAGGCCCTTGAGCCTGGAAGCCAATAATTCCCTGGTGATCTCCCCTTTCTTAAACCGCTTGTGGATCTTGTCCACAGGTTCAGGTATGGCACTCAGTTTTAAGGCAATACCGGCCTCTTCTTCATTGAAAAGTTGTTTGAGCATGCGGATCTCAACCCCTGAGCTGGTTTCGGGAAAAGGAACGGGCATCCTGTCCAGGTGACGCTGGAGCTGGCGGTAAATATCCGGTTTCATATTTTGTGATGTTTAAAGAAGTATTGTGTATATGGCTTTTTATTTTGATTGAAAAGAAGATTTTGTAAGTTACAATAAATGGAAATAAGATTCAAGAGTTATGGAACATCTGTTAAATGCGGTGTCTGTGTTATGCCCTCTGTTTTTCAGGAGCCTCCATGAACCGGCTCGTAACACTAATGCCCGGAACAGAGGAAGGGCAGGGCTGCCTCCCGGCAGGCGGGGGGCGCAGGGTACAGAGGTGAGGGGTGAGGGGTGAGGGGTGAGGGGTTTCCACCCAACCTCCTTCGCTAAAGCTACGGCGGACAAGGAGGGGTTGGCTGATCGTCGGACGCCTCCGAGGCGTCCGACGATTACAGGCTAAGGCTGAGGAAAAGCCAATGTAGAACGACGTCACTCAGATTGCCGGTGCAATCCTCGTGCTGTTTTACAAAGCAAAACGGTCCAGGTCGCTTGCGATTCCCGGATCGCTATATGGTTAACGCAATGAGGGTTTCTCCGAAACCCAATCGACTTACAAAGTCGCTCTACATGAAGTCTGCCATTTGTTTTGAAACAATGTAACAGTTTGGTATCCGTGCCCCAAAATTATAACACTTCCAGCCGTGCCTGCCGGCAGACAGGGTCGCAGGGACACCGGAAGGTCTGCCATGCACTTTTTACCTTTTCTTTTTCCGTGAGGCCGCCTACTGCCTGCTTACTGTACTTTATGGGGGCATTAAATCCAAGTCTGTTGTCAAAACGCATGTCATGGATATCCCCATAAAGGGTACGCCCGGCAATGGCATGGAAAATGTTATTTCAGACCTGTATTACCAGTCGCCCGGATCCAGGTGGCTTTCAATCCATTTCATACTTTCAGGATCCTGTTGCGGAAAGAAATCATACCCCAGGAACCGTTCCAGTGAATCGATGGTGATGGCATAGTTCATAAAGCCGCCTCCAAGTTTTTTGTTTTCCATTAAAAAGGCGATGCCCTTATATGTGGGAGAGGAGATGTCGAGGACAAGCTTAAAATAATAGCGGGGCACTCCCACATGATTGGGACCAATAAAGCTGTCGATTTCATGCAATACCGGTCCGGTGATCACAAACAGACTGTCATTTTCAGCAGCCCACCTTCGTACCTGAGCCTCCAGCAGGCGCCATATCTGCCGGTTGAATTGGGGTGCCTGGGGACTCATATTGCTCATCAGAAATGATGTACTCATCGCCCTCTTATCCCATTTCATATCCCCTGCGGGGGCCAGGTGCCCACGGTCGTATCCACTGCCACGGTAATCGGCCGTTGTGGCGGATTGAGTGATCACGTTGGTGTCGGTCCGGAAATCATTGCTGCGCTCAACGGTGCCGGTGCGTATCATCTCCGACGTAAGAATATAAGCGCTCCAGTTGGCCTGTTCAAATTCCTCATTATAGGAAAGGTGGAAGCCTGTATATGCCAGTACCTGGCTGCTGTCTTCCGGGATGTCAGGATACCCGGATTGGATATCGGGAATATCCAGGATGAGGATGGGAGGGGGCATGGCTCCTCCAATTGCTCCGGCAAGCTTCTCAGAACCGGGTTTTAAAAGGATGTAAGCCAACACCAGTCCCAGGAAACCGGACAGGGTGATGATGGCATGTTTCTTTTTCATTTGGACAGTTGTGTGAGGGGTGGGGATCCGGTACCGCGGATGAACTATGGCAAGCGGGTTATAAGATCCCTCTGTGTTTTAATTCCCAGAAACATTTTGCTGTGGCATTGATATCCATGGCTGCGTTGTGTGCTTCCTGAAAATTTTCTCCGAACAATATTTGGTGTAATTCAACCAGGGAGGGCCATTTGTATCCGTAGGGCCCGGGCAGTTTACAGAAATTGGTGGAAGCCTGCATGGTGCAGATCCTGTTTTTGCTGAACAGTTGACTGGCAATCTGTTTGCGAATGAATTCAGCTCCGACAATTTTTTCATCAAAACTCATGTTGTGGGCCACCAGGTATTGTACTCTGGCAATATCAGCAGAAAATTTCTCAAGAACTTCCTTCAGGTTGTGGCCTTCTTCCCTTGCCCGTTCGGTTGAAATACCATGTACGGATGCTGCTTCAGCGGGGATATTATATCCCTCCGGCTGGATAATGAAGTTATTTTGTTCCCTCCGGTTTCCCTCATCGTCGTAAATCAGCCAGGCAATCTGCACCATCCTGGGCCAGTTTTTGGTATCCGTTACAGGCGCCTTCCAGTTCCGTGGCAGGCCTGTGGTCTCTGTGTCAAAGAATAAATACATAATTTTTATTTTTAGTACATCCGGGTTATTTCTGGATAATGAACTCAACCAGCCTGCTGACCCATCCGATTCTTGCGGTTTCCTCTATTACAAAAAAGATAAACAGAAAATATATGCCGATCAAGACCAATCCATGTTTTCTCCCGAAGTTTGCGATGTGGATGAACAAAGGAATGACTGCCAGGTTGATAAGAAGCAGGACCAGCCAAATACTTAAGCTCCACTTCCTGACTATGTCAGACATTTCAATGGGCCCGTAAATCAGGGTGTAAATAAGCAACGGTAACCCCAGGGCAAAGGAGATGTCAAAGATGTTGCTACCCAAAGCATTGGATATTGAATCATCGAAATTTCCTTTTCTTGCATCCCGCATGCTGATCATGGTATCCGGGATGCTTGATGCAGCTGAGGCAAGCAATACAGAAACAAATATCAGTGGTATATTCAGCCCCGGTAAAACCATCCGTCCAAAAAGTGTATATTCCTCTTTCCCCAGCAAATGTGTTCCGATCACCAGCAACCAGGTTCCAATGCACATGATACTCACACTGATAAGTAACAGCACCCATGCCCTGGCAGGGATCATTTTTCTCCCGTTCAGGAATATCGCAGTCAGATCTATCTTTAACAGGTGCTTTAGTCCAATGTCGTTTGCAGGGTAAACACTCTCATTTTTAACCTGTTCCTTTTTTGATTTTCTTGATGTAATGTTCCAAAGTATGGCCAGATATGCCACATAGATGATGATCAATAAAACCCCATCCAATGGGTCCAGTGATTTTTGCCGGAGAACAAGAATTATAATGACATTAGCCAATACCAGAACAATTCCGTCCCTTTTTAATAGTTTCCTGTCCATGGGTACCCGCATATTCCTGTCCCTGAGCTTTACCCAGAAGAGCACGGCAACAGGAATGATCAGGATATTAAAAACGGCGCTGCCCGCAGTGATCCCAATACCCCCGGAAAAACTATCAGAAAATACGCCGGGGTCTTTGATATAGAACAAGAAAAAGATTGTTGCCAGAAATTCAGGCATGCTGCTGGCTATGGCATTGATTGTAGCGCCTTTAATTCCATGGGACAGGTTCCTGCCAAGATAATCTGCAGCAGTTTCAAAACCGTCTGTACTTCGCCAGATAATATAGCCGCTGAGGGCAATTACGAGCATAGGAATGCCAATCCCTAATATGTAGGTGAGAATATTTATTTCCTTGTTATTTATGGATTAAACATAATCATATTGCAATGGTAAGGGCATTCCAGATAATACGTGGAGAAATACCCCAATTACAATGAACACGACCAAACTGATGAAAGCAACGGACAAAATCAAATACAATATTCAAGGTATTTCAGTTTAACGGATACACCGGTTGATGGCTATTTAAAAATACTAAAAATATCTGTAGCACCGGGTAATGATCAAAGATTTTCAGGACAATTAACGAAAGCAGGGAATGTGCTGCTTCGAATTCCTCAGCTTCGGCCCATATCCCCGAAACCGTGAACAGGAAACGGACCTGACAAAGTATCAAAATGGAATTCTGGCATGAAATGTGCTGTGTGCCACGTTTCATCAACTTTTTGGAGCATCCGGAAAAAAAAATGTTGAAATGTTGAAAATTTGTTAATTTCCTGATAATTTCCGCTAACACATTGCAGAACAGACATATAGGGTATTGTGTTGCCTGACATAGTTGCCGAAAGGCTTATTTTTAGTCAAAATTAGTCCGGTTTTTTTATCCCTGAATTTGCTCTACATCAGAATTAGTCTATATTTGTGTAGGTTTGATCAAGTATAAAAAATAATTTACTAATCCCTAAAAGTTGTATTATTATGAACAAAGCAGAATTGATTGATTCTATGGCCAGCAGTGCTGGATTGTCAAAAGCTGATGCTAAAAGGGCTCTTGATGCATTCGTTGATGCTACAACCGGTGCTTTGAAAAAAGGTGACAGGGTTGCTCTCGTTGGATTTGGCTCATTTGCAGTTTCTAAAAGAAATGCCAGAACAGGCCGGAATCCGCAAACCGGTCAACCCATTACCATTGCTGCAAAAAAAGTTGTTAAGTTTAAAGCTGGAAGCGAATTATCTGACACCGTTCAGTAAGCAGGACTTAATGCTTGGACTTTGGGAGTGCTGAGGCGCTCCCTTTTTTTATGAAATAACTATTCCGGGAGTCTTTGGCGTGCTGAAATAATTAAGTCGAATACATGGGGCTGCCTCAAAAGTCAGATTACTGTCAACGGATCATTTTCATTTATGATATTCAGGTTAAGAATCTGATAAAATATTTACCTTAGAATTAAATTACGGACCTATGGATAAAGGTTTGGTTCAATATCTGAAACAGTTTATTACAGAACAACGGTGGAAATCGTTTGAGGTAGTACTCGAGGAAAGGACACGGTACCTGACCGTTGTGCTGGAAGATCTTTACCAGCCCCACAATGCCAGTGCCATACTGCGCAGTTGCGACTGCTTTGGAATTCAGGATGTGCACATCATCGAAAACCGTAATGAATACGATCTGAACCCCGATGTGGCTCTCGGATCAAATCAATGGCTCAGCTTGTATAAATACAACCGGGAATCACAAAATACACTCTCCACCATCCATTATCTGAAGTCAAAAGGATATCGTATTGTGGCCACTACTCCTCATGAAAAGTCAGTCGTTCCGGAAACCTTCGACCTCTCTGAAGGCAAAGCCGCTCTGTTGTTTGGAACCGAACTGGAAGGGCTCACTGATACCGCCCTGGAGGCTGCAGACGAACACCTCGGAATCCCTATGGTTGGCTTTTCCGAAAGCCTGAATATTTCCGTTTCGGTGGCCGTGATCCTTTCCCACCTCTCCAGGCGTTTGAGATTTTCAGACATCCATTGGAGGCTGTCAGAGGAAGAAAAGTTGCAGATAAAGGAGGAATGGCTCATGAAATCCATAAAAAAACCGGACTTACTCAAGAAAGAATACCTGAAAAACAACAATCTGAAAAATAAATAACCTTTTTCATTCAATAATTAGGATGAATTTCATATTTTTGATGATGAAGTTCATAAATCCTTTGATGAAAGGACTTTTTTAACATTTATCCCTGAGGCGGTTATCTTATGAATTGTATTGTTGTTGAAGACGATAAACTTTCACGCAAACTTCTTGAAGAGTTTATTGCAAAAACGGACGGCATTGAGTTGGCCGGGTCCTTTGAAAATGGAGTGAAAGCAGCCAACATGCTGTCTAATGAGAACAATGTGGACCTTATTTTCCTGGACATTGAAATGCCGGAAATGGACGGCCTTGATTTCCTGGGAAGCCTCATCAACCTTCCACAGGTGATCATTACTTCTGCGGGCGTCCAGTATGCGGTCAAAGCTTTTGATTTTGATGTAACCGACTACCTGCTCAAGCCCATCAGCTATTCCCGTTTTTATACTGCAACCCAGAAAGCCCGCAAGCGGCATAACCTGTCGCGCTTTGATTCAGTGGTTAATGATGAGATATTTATTAAAAAAGGAGCCAACCTTGTTAAAATGAGATTTACGGATATACTTTGGGTTGAGGCTCTGGAAAACTATGTCATCCTCAATACTGCGGAAGAGAAGTTTACCATACATTTCACAATGAAGGCCATTGAGAAAAAACTGCCCCGGCCTTCCTTTACGCGCATACACAGGTCGTATATTGTAAATACAAAGAACATCACAGTGATCAAAGACAACGCTGTGGAGATCTCTTACGATGATATCACCCAGAGTATCCCCATCGGAAAATCCTACAAAGAGAACCTGATGAAAGACATCAATCTCATGGTCAAGTAGCACCAATCTGCAAAGGATGATCTCTGACCGTCAGTTATTCCTGAACCACGTTGCACAACCCTCAGGAAATCCTGTTCTGCTTGAAATTGAAAAAGCCGAAGGGGTGTATATAGTCACCCGGGACGGGAAAAAATATACCGACCTGATCTCCGGGATATCGGTTAACAATCTTGGACATCGCCATCCCAGTGTCATTAAGGCCATAAAAGAACAATCAGACCGCTACCTGCACACCATGGTGTACGGTGAACATGTGCAGGCACCTCAGGTACAACTCGCAAAACTTCTGGCCGATAGCCTGCCCGACTGCCTGAACAATACATATTTCGTAAACTCAGGCAGTGAGGCCATTGAAGGGGCCATGAAACTGGCCAGGCGCTATACGGGCCGCACAGAGATCATTGCCTGCAAGAACGCCTACCATGGCAGTACCCATGGAGCCCTGAGTGTAATGGGAGAAGAGTCATTCAAAAGAGCCTATCGCCCTCTGGTGCCCGATGTGCATTTTATTGAGTTTAACGCTGTTAAAGACCTGGATTCAATCACCGCCACAACAGCGGCAGTGCTGGTTGAACCTATACAGGGTGAGGCTGGGATATTCCTCCCGGATCCGGAATTTTTAACAGCCCTGAGAAAGCGTTGCACAACAACCGGGACACTGTTGGTATTTGATGAGGTTCAAACGGGCTTTGGCCGCACCGGCAGCCTTTTTTTCTTTGAGCAGTATGGTGTTATTCCCGATGTCCTGGTTCTGGCCAAGGGCATTGGCGGTGGCCTGCCCCTGGGAGCATTTGTGAGTTCCAGGGAGATCATGTCGGTATTTCAGACCAATCCTGAACTTGGCCACATCACCACATTTGGAGGGCATCCGCTTTCCACGGCTGCCGGTCTTGCTTCATTACAAACCATTCTTGGCGAAGGACTCATTGAGTCAGTTCCAGCGAAGGAAGCGGTGATCAGGGAAATAATGAACCATCCGAAAATAAAAGAGATCCGGGGAAAAGGACTGATGTTTGCCGTGGACCTGGAAAATGCGGAAGCAGCAAAAACAGTGATGACTGAAGCCCTGGAAAATGGGGTCATTGTAGATTCATTTATATTCAGGACTGAAGCCATCAGGATAGCTCCTCCATTGATTATTTCAATACCTGAACTTGAGGGGGCGCTGAAGGCATTACTTAAAAGTATGGATTCGATCAACTATTGATCCGGTTTTCAGAGAACCACTGCCTGCATGGAGCTTTTAATTTATGGCAATCCCTAATGCATTCGGGGCACAACTGTGGGCTGTACCCCGAATAATCGTTTTTTTGATTTTAAAGAATTCTGTGCCAAAAAACGTGTGGGTTTAAACCTTTTGGCAGTTGGAAAACTATATCAGATCAATGCTTCTCCTGACGAATTTGACCAGGTTCTCGCCTTTCAGCATGTTATTGGAAAGTAATGCGAGATCGGTAAGCTGACAAACAAGAGCATTTTTCTTTCCAAATTTCCTGAGTGCTTCGGATTGTTTGTTCTTCAGTTCCTCAAGATTTTTCTCCACCTCACTGAGCCGGTCTTTATCCTCCTGCCTGATCTCCTCTTCCTTTTTACCTTCACTGGTTTTCCTCAATGCATCCTGGCGCTTTTTCAACGGATTGATCTTCTCTTTAAAGCCTTTAAGGTTTTTGCCCAGTTTTTTATCAAGCTCTTCCAGCACTCTGACGGTCAGTGAATGATTGCCGTTGACCACCAGGTTAAAGCGGTCGGGCAACTTGCCATAAAAATCCATGCCGCCACCCCCAAGTGCCGACATGTCTTTCATCCGCCTGCTGAATTCGCTTTGTGTGATGATCATGGGACTGGCTTCCTCTCCCAGGTCCTCAACACTGACATCAAAATTCTCGGCCTGTGGCAGTGGGCCAAGGAATACATCCCTGAGACATGATTGCTGGTCGTCACTCAGACTGCTGTCCTGACTGTCTCCCTTCATGATGAGCTTATCAATTACATCGGCATCCACACGCATGAATCGTGAACCGGAAAATTTTTGTTCCAGGTGACTCAGGAAATGGGCATCGAGATGGCCGTCCATCATCAACACATCATACCCTTTTGATTTAGCTGCATCAATAAAGGAATATTGTTCCTGTTTATCAGTGGCATAGAGATATACCAGTGATTTGTGCTTATCGGTCTGATTAGACTCAATAAGTTTTTTATATTCTTTAAAAGTGAAATATTGGTTTTCGGTATTTTTCAAAAGGGCGAATTTTTCTGCCCGTTCATAAAATTTCTCATCTGTAAGCATACCATATTGTATGAACATGCTCAGGTCATCCCATTTCTTTTCGAATTCTTTACGGTTTTCATTAAAGATATCCTGCAGCCGGTCGGCAACCTTTTTATTGATGTGGCTGGCAATCTTTTTCACATTGCTGTCGCTCTGAAGAAAACTTCTGGATACATTCAAGGGGATATCCGGAGAATCGATAACCCCGTGCAACAATGTCAGGAATTCCGGCACAATACCTTCCACAGAGTCTGTCACATATACCTGGTTGCAATACAACTGGATCTTATTTTTCTGGACCTCCATCTGATTCTTGATACGCGGGAAGTATAAGATCCCGGTTAAATTGAAGGGATAATCCACATTCAGGTGTATTTGAAACAGGGGATCCTCCTGCATGGGGTAGAGCTCCTTATAAAAACTCAAATAGTCCTCTTCTTTCAGATCGGCCGGTTTTTTCGTCCAGGCCGGTTTGGTGACGTTTATGATCTTGAGTTTTTTAGTTTTAACCTCCTTGCCGTCTTTCCATTCTGTTTCTTTGCCAAAAGCAATTGGGATGGGCAGGTAGCGGGAATATTTTCTCAGTAACTGATCGATCCTGCTTTCTTCCAGAAATTCTTTGGATTCTTTATCGATGAACAGGGTAACCTCTGTGCCCACATCTTTTTTATCGATCTCATCAAGGGTAAACTCCGGGGACCCGTCGCAGGACCATTTTACAGCCCTGGCATTTGATTTGTATGATTTTGTTTTGATCTCCACCTTTTCGGAAACCATGAAAGAGGAATAAAAACCCAGTCCGAAAAACCCGATAATGGCGTTGGCCTGGTCTTTATATTTTTCAAGAAATTCCTCCGCGCTGGAAAAGGCAATCTGATTGATGTATTTTTTTATCTCCTCGGCAGTCATGCCAACTCCCTTATCGATGACGGTGATGGTCTTTTTCTTTTTATCCAGTTTCACATGGATGGTCTGGTCTTTTATTACGCCTTTAAAGTCGCCGGCGGACTGGAGCGTTTTGAGCTTCTGAGTGGCGTCAACAGCATTTGAGATAATCTCTCTCAGAAATATCTCATGATCGGAATAAAGAAATTTTTTGATTATGGGAAAAATATTCTCGGTAGTAACATTGATTTTTCCTTTTTGCATCTTTCTCGGGTTTTAATTGAGTTCAACAATAATGATATTCATTCGGGACATTTCAAAGCTCATGCCATAAGGTAAATACTGACAAATAGTCACAGTGGGGTAGAGTCAGGATAAAAGACAAAAGGCAAAAGACAAAAGAAATCAGCGGCGAGCCACGTGAAAAAGCACCCTTTGACCTTCAGTCTAAAAGTATTCCGGCAGTATTAAATAGGCCAGAGCTGTGAAAATGGCGGCTGCAAGGATGAAAAGGAAGAGGATCTGGACCGAACGCCGGGCATTTGTATATTTTCGTTCCAGATTTTCCTTACTGATGATCCCCATGATGTGGTTCGTGATCCGGAGGATGGCATTGGGGTTTTTATGAACCAGGGTAAAGGAAGAGGGCAGACTGAGTTTACGTTCAAATCCTTTTTCTTTTTTTTCTGCAAGTACGATGATATTCATTTCGGAATCAATACTTTTTATCCGGTCCACAAACCGGTTGATTGCAGCTTCCCGGGTGCTGTTGGAATGGTCCTCCACAAAAACGGCAATCCGTGTCCGGAACCTGGGCGGCCGGTCCGTTGCCAGTTCTTTGATAAGGATATCCTGGGTTGGGAATTGCCGGACATTGTATTTAAGTTCGTTGCGGAATTTGTTCCGAATGTCATCGGTAGCTAACATCAACTGGTCAACAATGTATATGTAGGTTAGTTTTGGGCCTGTTTTGGCCATTGGCTGTGTTATTAATTTACAGGTGAATTTAGGAAAAAACCTCTAGAATTCAATTTTGAGAAATCCATCAGCACTAATGAAGCCATCATTCGTTGGCTGTCATCCGGAGGTCGAGGTCTTCAACCAGCACCCAATTGCATCCTTCCAGCCGCAACCCGTCGTAAGAAAAATCTGGGCCATAGAACTGCAACTGTCCGGTGAGTTCTTCGCGGGGAGGGGAAAGGTGGTCAAAGACGATCATGTTCAGGTTTTCGTCAAATCGCAACATCATGGATACGCGGGATGAAAATTCAAAGATCATACGGTGGTGTCTTTGAACTTTGCCCGGAAATACCGGGGTGCCAAATACCAGCATACCATCATTAAAATGAAACACATCAATGATCTTTCTGCTGGTCAGATGGTTGTTAAAATCCAGTCCCAGAACCGTAAAAAACACTCCGGAAGCGCACGAATCCCTGCGTACGCTGTAGTACAGCGCTCCGTACCAGTCGGATTGGCCGTACACACCTGCTGTATCAAGCACTGCTCCTGAATGCTTGAGTGTAAACAACTCCAGTCCGGCTTCATATTTTTGAATGAATGCATAATATTTATGTGTGCCATCCATCATGGGGATGTTGAAGCTGTAGATTCTGATGGTGGAGTCAGGAGTGTACACTTTCCCGATGTAAATAAGCGAATCAAAGGGATGGAAAAAGCTTGCCGGATCTGCCAGAAGTGTCTCCAGTTCGGATTTTATACTGCTTCCAATCTCCAGTTTCTTACGGTCTGTTGAAGCCTTCCTGAGTGCCTCAAATTGTTGTTGGATATGGGTTTCAGGATCGGAATGGCCGTTGGTAAGCGTATCGGTACCTGTAGAAACCATACCTGCATGCCGTTGCCAGGGGCTATGGCTGCCGGTTACGGGCAGGCAGCAGAGGATAAAAAACAAAGCCATGGCTGCCGGCCGGCAGCTAAGAAGTAAAAAAAAAGATGTTTGTTTAGATTTTGATTTGTTCAACTGTGGCAACATCCGAATACGGATTAATGATCTTTTTTTAAATATCGGACACCGGACACTGATTAACAATCACTGTTTGTTAATCAATATTCCTTATTCATTTTATGGTCTTTTTTAACTTGCAGATAGCATATATCGTGTTACGAATATCCTGCACTACCGGGTTCCCCCCTACAGTATTTCCGCCAATTCCGCTTTAAGGAATTCGATGGCCACCTGTGTCGGGTGTTTTTCGACTTCTACGGTTCGCTCGAGCATGTGTGTGCTCAATTTGATGGAGGGCTCATCATGTTTAAACTTTTCGGCGGAAGTATTTGCCAGCTTAATAATGCCGGACCGGGCATTTTTTACCACTTCCCAGGCTTTGTTGCTGATGTAGATCTGCTGGGACATATTGTGCTCATACTCGGCCCGGATGGTCTCCAGCATGGCTTTGTGCAACTGTGCCACATTCATCCCCGGTTTATTTGTGCGCATGATCAGGGAATCGGGAGTGATACGTTCCAGAAAAAGGGTCAGTCGCTCATATGCCTGGAGGCGGATGGGAGCCATGGTTTTCTGGCTTTGAAGGAGCAATTCCAGCTTCTCCCGGGCCTGTTCTCTCTTGATCATCTTGTGCAAAACAAAATAAGCGGTAAAAAAAACGATCAGGGCGGGCAGTGTATATTTCAGGATATCAAGGACTTCCATTTTATAAGGATTGGATGGTTTAAAAAGTATGTTTTACAATATTAGGTAATTTTGTAAATCATATCTCTTTTTTTGCAAATTTTGTACTCTTAAAGCCACAATCCTGTATGATTGGAATCACGGCTCCGGTTAGACAAATATATTAGCAACCAACAACCTAAATAATGAGTATTAGCCTGATAGGAAGATCGATAGGGGAATCCCCAACCCTTTTGTTGAATGAAAAGGCAGCCATTCTCAAAGCCAAAGGAGAACCTTTGATTCACCTGGGAGGCGGTGAGCCTCAAAGTAAATCGCCCATTGATGCCATTACCAGCCTGGCCGGCCTGTTAAATTCCGGCGAGATCCGGTATACACCGGTGGACGGAACCGTTGAAATGAAAAAGGCCATCATCCGGTACATGGATGAATATTATGGAAAAAGATTCCATCCTGAGAACGTGATCGCTTCCGCCGGTGCCAAACAGGCCATCATGGTGGCATTCCAGGCCATCCTGGATCCCCAGGATGAGGTGATCTTTCCCTCGCCCTATTGGGTGAGTTACCCTGAGATGATAAAGCTTTGCGGTGCGGTACCCGTGCCTGTAGTCCCGGAAGACGGGACCTTCTGCCCAAGGATGAAGGACATCCTGGAGAATGTGACCACTTACACCAAGGCCATCATTCTGAACAGTCCGAATAATCCTACGGGAATGGTGTATTCCGGGGACTTTATTAAAGAAGTCGTGGAGTTCTGCGAAAAGGAAGGTCTCTACCTGATCATGGATGAGATTTACCACAGACTCATTTTTGAAGGTAAGAAACCTGTGAATTGCTTTGATTATGCCACAGCGGATGATGAAAACTCAAAACTCATTGTGGTGAACGGTGTTTCCAAACAATACGCCATGACTGGCTTCCGGATTGGCTGGGCTTCAGGGAGTAAAAAAGTGATCCAGGTAATGTCGAACATCCAGGGTCACCAGACTGCGGGCCCCGCTGTGATCCTGCAAAAAGCAGCGGCAGGCGCCATTAACGGGGTTCAGTCAGGCGTGGAAAGCCTGAGGATGACCCTGGAAAATAACCGCAACGTCATGCTTGAGTACCTGGCAGCCTTTGAAGGCGTGCGTGCGCTCAAACCGGACGGAACTTTTTATGTATGGGTGGATTTCAGTAATTATGACAAGGACTCACGGCGGCTTTCTCAATTTCTGCTTGATAAGGTCCGCGTACTGACCATGCCCGGTATTGAATTTGGTGTGGATGGGTACCTCCGCCTGTCAACATGCGGATCGATAAATGGCATTATCGAAGGTATTGAACGGATAAAATGGGCCCTGGACCCAAATTCCCCGAATGAACTGTATATTGGTGAACGAAAATTAGTAAGAGACTGGTTATGACAAAATATTTAAAATTCGAAACACCTGCTTTAAAGCATGCAGGGGAGTTGGCCTCAGATTACGGACTTGAAAACCACGGGCTCCAGCATCTGGACCAGGTGTTCTGGAATCTTCCCGAACCGGCTTTATACGAAGAGGCTGTATTCAGGGGTGAAGGCAAAATGGTTCACGGCGGCCCTTTTCTGGTGAAAACCGGAAAATGGACTGCCCGGGCTGCCAACGATAAGTATTTTGTCAAAGAGCCCTCCGCAGAGGACCGGATCGACTGGGGTGAATACAACCGGCCCCTGAGTCCTGAAAAATTCAATGGCATATTCACCCGCCTGCAGGCCTTTCAGCAGGGCGAGGAATTGTTTGTTCAGGATGTGTATGCCGGCGCAGATCCGCGATACCGGGTGCCGTTCAGGATCATTACCGATAAAGCCTGGCAGAGTCTTTTTGCACGTAATATGTTTCACACCATCTCAAACAAGGATGAGCTGAGGCAGTTTGTGCCTGAATTTACCATCATTGCATCTCCGTCTTTTGTGCTGGATCCGCGTGTGGATGGTACCTTGAGTTCAACCGGCATCATTGTGGACTTCTCCAGGCGCCTGGCGTTGATCTGCAACTCCAGTTACGCAGGTGAGATCAAGAAAACGGCCTTTACCATCATGAACTACCTGCTGCCCCTGCAGGATGTAATGGCCATGCATTGCTCGGCCAATATTGGTAAAAAAGGAGATGCTGCATTGTTTTTCGGACTTAGTGGTACCGGAAAAACAACCCTGTCGGCCGATCCAAAACGAAAACTTGTGGGGGATGATGAACATGGATGGAGCGATTACGGCATCTTTAATTTCGAGGCCGGATGCTATGCCAAAGTGATCCGCCTGTCATCTGACCACGAACCTGAGATTCATGCATGTACCAGGAAGTTCGGGACCATACTTGAAAATGTGGTCTTTGATCCGGCAAGCAGGAAAATTGATCTGGACGATGAAACCCTCACGGAAAACACAAGGGCTTCGTATCCATTGGATTTTATCCCGAATTCAATCCCTGAAAAGATGGTGGATGCACATCCTGCCAACGTGATCTTCCTGACAGCCGATGCACAAGGTGTGTTGCCTCCGATTGCACGGCTCGATCTGAACCAGGCCATTTATCATTTTATCAGTGGCTACACTTCCAAGATTGCGGGTACGGAACTGGGACTGGGCATTGAACCGGTGATTACATTCAGTGCGTGTTTTGGGGCGCCTTTTATGGTGCACCACCCATTCTTCTATGCCAACCTGCTGAGAAAGAAGATTGAGAAAGCAGGAGCCCGCGTTTGGCTGGTAAACACCGGTTGGGTAGGGGGAAAGTTTGGCGTGGGTAAACGGATCAGCATCCGCCATACCAGAAACATGCTGAATGCCGCCCTGGAAGGGAAACTGGATGCTGTTGAATACCGTAAGGATTCCCTGTTTGGCTTTGAAGTACCAAAATCCTGTCCCCATGTCCCGGATGATGTCTTTGAACCTTCCAATGCCTGGGGCAGTGAGGATGAGTACTGGATGAAGTATGACGCCCTGGCATCCAGGTATATTGAGAATTTTAAATTGTTCCGCGAAGGAGTGCCACCGGAAGTGTTGAAAGCCGGACCGAAAAGGCTGAAGAAGTAGGACGGGTGCAGGGCACAGGGCACGGGGTGGAGAGAGCCAGGTGTGAATAAACTTCTATACCAACGATTTTATATTGGGAATGGAGATCTCTTTCCGTTTGAAATCTATCAGTCCTTCATTCTTCAGATCATTAAAGGTGGTGGTAACGGTCTGTCTGGAAGTCCCGATCAGATCTGCAATATCTTTATGAGTATAGAAGTGGCGCACGGTCATTCCGGCGCCCTGCTCAACACCGGAATCCCTGGCAAGGTCCCGTATGAATTCAACCAGACGGGTCCGTACATCTTTAAATACCAGGGAGTCGAGCCGCCGTTCCAGCTTGCGGATCCTGAGCCCGATTAACTTATTGATTGTAATAGCAAATACCTTATTGTCAAGCATCAGGTCCTGAAGATCATCGATGTTCATTTGACAAACATGGGTGTCATTTTCAACGGCCTGGGCAAAATCGGTCCGTTTGTCCTCACCAAGGACCACCATCTCGCCAAAAATATCTCCCTTGGAAAGAATTCCCTTAACCAATTCACCACCATCCTCAGTATAATTCAGGATCTTGACCTTGCCAAATGAGACTAAAAAAATATTACTGGCAGGATCATCAGTGAAATATATGAATTCCCCTTTTTTATATGTTTTTATCACATGTGAATCTTCGTAGCGTCCGAATTTGTTCGGGCACAGGATCTTAAAAAGATTTACCTGTTCGAAATACCAAATGTTGTCCATGCTTTACGGTTTCATAAAATCAATATGGATGTTACTAAATTAGTTAAAAAAGCTAATTCAGGGCTGATTTTTATATTTTTACCATCTGATAAATGAGAAAGCATTATAAATAATGAAAAGAAAAAGATCGCTGATCAGGGTTTTGATTCTCTTAGCATTTGTTCTGGTTGTGGTGTTGGGCGTGGCAGGTTATAATATTTATAACAGGGCGTTTAAATTGATCACCATTCCTGAAGGTGCATCTGAATACTTCCTGTACATCCCAACCGGAACCGGTTGTGACCAGCTCGCAGAAATACTTGTTACTGAAGGAATATTTACAGATACCCATGCCTTTAAATGGCTGGCTGACCGGAAAAATCTCGAGGCCCACATCAATGCGGGTCGTTACCGGCTTGAGGCAGGTATGTCCCATAATGATTTTGTTAACCTTATCCGTTCAGGCACACAGATGCCGGTAAAGGTAGTGTTTACAAGGCAGCGTACACTGGAACGCCTGGCATCTGTTATCAGCAAGCAGATTGAACCTGATTCCAGTGCCCTTATGGCCCTTTTTAACAATGAAGATTTCATCCGGAAAACCGGATGGGAACCCCGCAACCTGATGGCGCTGTTTATTCCCAATACCTACGATCTGTACTGGAACTCCTCTCCCGGGCGATTTTACGAACGCATGCAAAAGGAATACGACCGGTTCTGGACGAACGACCGGAGAAATAAAGCCGGAAAACTCGGACTGACACCCATTGAGGTTTCCACCCTGGCTTCCATAATTGTTGAGGAGACCAATAAAGCAGTGGAATTGCCAATTATGGCTTCGGTGTATCTGAACCGTATGAGAAAGGGCTACCGCCTGCAGGCCTGTCCAACGATCAAATATGCCAAGAATGATTTTACCATGCAGCGGATACTGACCGAGGACCTGACCTTTCCGTCTCCATACAATACTTATCTTCATTATGGTCTGCCACCGGGGCCTATCACCATCCCTTCCATTATTGCGATTGACGCTGTTCTGAACCCGGATGACCAGGGATACCTGTATTTTGCTGCTAAAGAGGACTTTTCGGGCTACCACTATTTTTCAAAGACACTGGCTGAACACAACCGGTATGCGGCGAAATACCAGCGTGCCTTAAATAAGCGCAGGATCTATAATTAAGCCGCTCATCATGCTGATCCCGGATGGGAGGGCACAGGGTGGAGGGTATTCTGCTACTGCGGCCCGTATTTGACATTATGCATCTGTCAGGATCTGTAACGGGTCATCGGTTTGCCAGGGTTCAGTCGCTTAGCGCTTTGTGCCAAAGGCATCCCTTCGGGAGAAGCGCTTAGCGGCTTTCAAAAGAACGCTTTCAATTTATCCGTCGGACCGCTTGTAGCCATACCTGCCGGCAGGCACTTCAACGGTTCAACTTCTCACAAAGTCTTGATCTCATTCACCAGCTTTCCAAGGGAATCTTTGGCGTGCCCGAACAGCATACGGGTTTTATCATTAAAGAACAGGAAGTTCTCAATTCCGGCATAACCTTTACCCATACCCCGCTTCATAACAATGATATTTTTGGCTTCGTGTGCTTTAATAATTGGCATGCCGTAAATCGGACTGCTTGGGTCGTCAAGTGCTGCAGGATTCACCACATCATTGGCACCAATCACCATCACTACATCAGTATTTGGCAGTGCCGGATTGATATCGTCCATTTCAATCAACTTTTCGTAAGGAACATCTGCTTCAGCCAGTAATACGTTCATATGCCCGGGCATCCGGCCGGCAACCGGATGGATGGCATACCTCACTTCCACCCCTTTATCTTCGAGCAATGCATCCAGTTCATGGCAGACATGTTGTGCCTGGGCAACTGCCAGGCCATATCCCGGAACGATGACAACCTTCTGAGAATAACTCAATAAAATACTGGCATCACTAAGGGTTATTTCCTTTACAGTACCCTGGTCCCTGTCCCCGGCAACAGCACCGCCACCGCCAAATGCGCCAACGATCACATTGATCAGGGAACGGTTCATGGCCTTACACATAAGAATGGTCAGTATGGTTCCTGCGGCGCCCACTAAAATGCCGCCAAGGATCATGGCTTTGTTGTTATAGATAAATCCCCCCATGGCAGCTGCAATTCCGGTAAAAGAATTCAGAAGGGAGATCACAACCGGCATGTCAGCACCACCAATAGGCATTACAAACATCACCCCGTAGATGAGTGAAATGGCAAGCAGTGCATATACCATTAAATTCCGGGTTTCCACCGGTTGGTTTCCAAACAAGATCACCAGAACTATGGCTACCACCACTGCCAGAAGGAACAGATTCAGGTAGGTGGTCCACTTCGCAAAGATATCCCCCACTTTACCGTCGAGTTTTCCATATGCGATCAAACTTCCACTGAAGGCAACACTGCCGATCACCAGGCCCAGGAGTG
>CAYOFK010000033.1:0-20046 GCA_964403185.1 uncultured Rikenellaceae bacterium
GTTCAGGCTGCCGAAGACTGGATCAATGACATACAATCAGATTTCGAATCCACTATAGATATTGAACAGTATGTCAATGCCAACTCAGATGTTCCGTTTGACAGTAAGAACTACGCAGACGGGGAGCTTCCTGAACTAATAAATGATTTTATGTTCGGAAATGAAGTGGGTGCCACCTATGGGCCATACTTTGAAAATGAAACCTTTAAAATATCCAGGTTGGCAGCGATCAATCAGATTTCTGACTCTGTACGGGCCAGGCATATTCTGATTTCTCCTTCACAGACAAGATCCTATGAAAAGGCCCGAAACATAGCAGACAGCCTGAAAAATCTAATTGAAAACGGTACCGACTTTGCATTGCTGGCCATACTGAATTCCGATGACCAGGGGAGTGCACAACTGGGTGGAGATCTGGGGTGGTTCTATGAAGGCGCCATGGTCCAGCCTTTTAATGATGCATGTTTTTATGGCAAAAAAGGAGATCTTACTGTGGTTGAAAGCCAGTTTGGCTTCCATATAATTGAGACCCTGGACCAAGGCCCTAAAACCAGGAAATTGCAGGTAGGAACCTTATCACGTGTTATACAGGCAAGTTCAGCAACCTTTCAGAACTATTATTCCCAGGCAAGCCGGTTTGCCGGAATGAATAATACCTATGATAAGTTTATTTCCGCTGTTGAAGAACAGGGTTTGAATTTACGTAAAGCTCTTGATATTAAAGACAATGACAAGCAGATTCCCGGCCTTGAATCTCCCAGAACCCTCATCAGATCCGTCTATGAGACCGATGAAAACCAGATTGTTCTGGATTTTAATGACCAGGCCGTTTTTGAATTGGAAAATAAATTTGTTGTGGCATTTGTTACAGAAGTAAAAGAAAAAGGCGCGGCGCCATTTGAGCAGGTAAGAGCCGATGTGGAATTGAAAGTAAGGCAGGAACGGAAAGGAGATGAGCTTGTTCAGGAGATCCGAAAGGCAAAACTGAATGCACAGGATATTGAGTCACTGGCAATGTCATTGAACGTTACAGTTGAAGAGATCAGTGGCATAAGTTTTAATTCATTTTCACTGCCCGGACTGGGAATTGAACCAAAAATTCAAGGAACCCTCAGCAACCTGAATGAAAATGAGTTATCAAAAGCCATTAAGGGGAATAACGGCGTATATGTAATCCAATTGACGGCGCGCATTCCGGGAGAGAAGAAACCAGTTGAGGATGAGCGGAGTATCCTGATGACCACCTACAAGAGCCGGGTTAATTCCGAGGTCTATAATGCCCTTAAAGAAACAGCCCACATTACCGATAAACGATCAAAATTCTACTAAGATGTGGAGGCCTGACACGAATTTAACAGGCTCTTCAACTTTTCGCGTCCTTATTCGTCCGATCAGCTTGCCTGCACACCTTCCAATGCCCAGTGGTCAGACAATCTCAACCTCCATCCTTCAAAAAATTCAGTCAACATTGTCATGAAGATAAGAATTATCTGAATTTAACCTGGTACCTTCCTCATCATCAGAAAGTGAATATTTTGAGATCTTACTGCTGGCCGAATACTTTGGCTTATTGATATTCACCTTTTTCCGGATATAGGCAGGTTGGTTTTCCATTTCGTCAATTTCATCCTCTTTATCATCCTCGATATATCCCCGGTTCTTCAGATAAGACTGATGTTTTTTAATTTTACTGATCCGTTCAGCAGTTTTTTTCTCGTCCACCAACAACTCATCATCCATGCCATCAAACAGGTCTGATTTTACTTCAAACTCAATACGCCTGGTTTCATTGCTGTATTCATCAATCACATAGGTGCCGAGATCTTTGTCATGTACTTCAAATCCGTCTCCGGCAGCAGGAATCTCTTTTTCATTATCTTTAAGATGCAGCTTTTCCACCGATAGTTTTTTCTTATACAACTCAGGGATAGAGTTTGCTTCAAACCCGGTTGCTATAACCGTTACTGCAATCTTATCTTCAAGGCGTTCATCCACACCGGTTCCCAGGATCAACAACACATCATCGGCAGCCGTTTCATTGATATAATCCGTAACCTCTCCAACCTCATCCATGCTGATCTCATTTTTATTTCCGGAAGTAATGTTCAGTAAGATTGACCTGGCACCTGTAATGTCATTGGAATTTAATAAGGGAGACGTAATGGCTGCCTCAACAGCTTCCCTTGCCCGGTTATCGCCCACGGCTTCACCAGTACCCATCATGGCTACACCGGAACTTGTCATAACTGTTTCCACATCAGCAAAATCAACATTGATATACCCATGTACGGTAATGATCTCTGCAATCCCTTTCGCAGCCTTTAATAATATAGTATCCGCTCTCGAAAATGCTTCGGAAAGTTTTAAGTCTCCGTGCACTTCCCTTAATTTTTCATTATTAATGACCAGCAGGGAATCCACATAATTCCGGAGTTCGTTGATTCCTTTGATGGCCTGTTCAATACGTTTTGGTCCTTCAAATTTGAATGGAATGGTAACTATAGCCACTGTAAGTATTCCCTCTTCCCTGCAAGCTTTGGCAATAACCGGTGCTGCACCGGTGCCGGTACCGCCACCCATGCCGGCGGTAATAAAGACCATCTTGGTATTTTTGGTCAGTGCTTCCATAACATCATCCAGGTTTTCCAGGGCAGCCTGGCGTCCCACATCGGGTTTGTTTCCGGCTCCCCTCCCTTCTGTTATGGACTCACCAATCTGGATTTTCAGGGAAACCCTGCTGTTTGATAAGGCCTGTGCATCTGTATTGCATATCAAAAAATTGACATCCTTAATGCCACTTTCAAACATATAATTTACAGCATTGCCTCCTCCGCCACCAACCCCAATGACTTTAATAATTGAAGACCGGTCAACCGGCAGATCAAAATTCATAAGTTCTTCAGCCATGGTTTTATTGATTTATTGGTTTGTGATTTAGTTCTTTGTAATCTCAATTTCATCTTATTCCATCTTCATGTCATTTTCAGCGAAAATTTCATTTAATGTGCTTTTGAATTTTTCAAACAGATTCATTTTGGGGGTTCCGTTTTCATCAACGGGTCCTTCTGTAAAATCAATGGGCACCTCCTCTTTTTCATTAAGGGAGGTTTTATTATTATTGATATACTCAAAACCTTTAAGAACCAGCCCTATACTGGTAGAGTACATGGGTTGGTTAATGTCATCCGCCACCTCTCCTGCAAGGTGCAGATTGGGCAGCCCGATACGCACATCCATGCCGGTTCTGAACTTCACCAGTTGGGGCAAATGCTTTAATAGTGCGCCGCCGCCGGTCAAAACGATCCCTGCAGCCATTTTTTCGGCAAATCCTGAGTTCTCAATTTCAAAGGTCATGGCATCTATAATTTCCTCCATTCTGGATTGTATGATATAGGCAAGGTTTTTAAAAGAAATCTCCTTTGGTTCCCTGCCACTGATGCCCGGTATTGTAACCACTTTATCATCAGGGGCAATATCTCCAAGTGCAGATCCATACTGCATCTTTAAGGATTCAGCCTGACGGCTTAAAATCGCACACCCCTCTTTGATATCACTGGTAACAACATTGCCCCCAAATGGAATGACAGCAGTATGCCTGATCACGTTCTCAGAATATATGGCAACGTCTGTAGTACCCCCCCCAATATCCACCAATACCACTCCGGCCTCTTTTTCATCATCTGTTAAAACAGCTTCCGAAGAAGCCAGGGGTTCCAGGATCAATTCCCTGATATTCAAGCCGACCCGGTTAACGCATTTCTCAATGTTCCGGGCAGAGGCAACGCGTCCAATAACAATATGGAAATTCCCTTCCAGTCGGCGCCCCGACATGCCCACAGGATTCTTTACCCCGGTTTCATGATCAACAATAAAACTTTGCGGCAACACATGAATGATCTCTTCACCAACATCTATAGGGATTCTTTGCATGTCTTCAATCAGCCTCTGGATATCTTCCCTGGTTATTTCATCATCATCCGACTCCCGGTTGATGTATCCGCGATTTCTAATGCTTTTAATGTGCTGCCCCGCGATCCCAACAAAGACCTCTGAGAAAGGCACACCGGAAGTTCCCTGAACTTCCTCCACAGTAGATTTAATGGCATTGACAGTTTCTTCGATATTCTGAACAACTCCTCTCTTTACCCCTTTTGATGGCGCTTTACTCAGTGAGAGTACTTCCAGCTTTCCGTTCCCGTTCTTTTTGCCAATAAGAGTAACGATCTTGGTTGTCCCAATATCGATGGCGGCAATAAATTTTTCTTTTTCACTCATAATAAAATGTTTATCCGGTTAACCATGTTTTAATACTATTCAAATGTTTGTTTCAGCGCTTTGTACAGACCACCTGGTCTTTATACTTTAAGTTTATTTTTTTGTACGTATTCCAGCCTTCCACTTTTAATCCCTGCTCATATAAGGCATAGAGTTTTTCGAATTTTTCTTTGTAATCCTCCTGTCCGCCAAAAACAATGCTGTGGGCCCCAACCCGGGGAACCAGCTCAAAGTCTCCGGATCCATCAACATGGATTTGTTCAATCTGAACATTCCAAAACTCATGAAAGTATATATATGAGGCTAAAATGTATATCTCCCAGAGCGTTTTGTACCTTCTTGTTTCCCTGTACTCGTGCAGATCGATTCCCATGGAAGCCTCATGTGTTCCCGGCCCGTTGGCAACCAGGACCCTTGCAGTATAATAATGGCTTAATGGCATTGTAAAACCCTCTGAATCAATATAAAATCCACCCCCCTTATCATCCGCGATGCGTACCACAGGTTTCCTTTGAGTGGCTTGAATAAACAGGATTCCATCAGTGCCTTTAAAGGCCTCGGCAGCTTTTATAAACGGATAATTTCGTACCATTTCTTCAAGTTCGCCGGTATGAATCTCACCCATGGAGCTTCCAAGTATGTTGGGGAAGGCCGCCAGAACCAGCGAATATACATCATGCCCTGAAACGAAACGGTTTTCAAGAGAATCCTGGATCCGCACTGATATAGTCTGACAGGGAATCTCCTGAACCGAATTATTCACCATTCCAAGGATTACCAGCATATATGCAAGCATCCCAATCCATAATATCATTACCAGCAGTTTTTTCACAACTTGTTTGCGTTTTCACCAAATCTGGTTTTCAGCAACTCCTCAACAGGTCCCGGCATGGTGTCGATATCTCCGGCACCAAGCGTCAGGAGCACATCCGTATCAAGCTTTTTTATGTATCCCAGTGTTTGATCCTTACTAAGGATTTGTTTCTTTTCCAACTGCATCTTTTCCAGAATAATTTCTGAAGTAATGCCCTGAATGGGTTTTTCCCTGGCAGGGTATATATCCAGCAAAATAACCTCATCGAGCCTGTCCAGACTGTCTGCAAATTCCGGATAAAAATCCTTTGTTCTGGTATATAAATGAGGCTGAAAAATTCCGGTTATCCGCTTCCCGGGATACAGATCCCTGACCGATCCGATGCAGGCATTCAATTCTTCAGGATGATGTGCATAATCATCAATATAAACCATGCATTCTGACTTAAACCGGATATCAAACCGCCGCTGAATGCCGGCAAAAAACATCATTGCCTTCCGGATTGTCTCCGCGGGAATTTTAAGTATCCATGCAACAGATATGGCCGCAACAGCATTTTCAACATTTATTTTGCCGGGAAATCCAAGCCGGAGATTTGGAATTTTCGATCCCGGAACTGAAAGATCGAATACATAACAGTCATTTATAAGATGCAGGTTCTCAGGAAAAAAATCCGCCCCCTTTTGCATGCCGTAGGTAAACACACGTGCCCCGTCTTCAACCCTGATATGCATCCTAACTGTGTCTTTCACAATCAAAAATCCCGCGTTTTTAACCTTTTGAACGAACAGGTTGAATGCTTCAACAAGGGCCCTTTTCTCCCCGTAAATATCCAGATGGTCGGCGTCCATAGAAGAAATAATCGCAATTTCAGGTTCCAGGTACAGAAAAGAACGGTCGAACTCATCGGCTTCCATAACAGCCCATTCCCCCTCACCAATTATCAGATTGCTGTTGTAATTCTTTGAAATGCCTCCAAGAAATGCCGTGCAATCCAGTTCCGATTGTTTCAGAATATGTGCGATCATGGTTGAGATGGTGGTTTTTCCATGCGTCCCGGCCACACAAACAGATCTCAATTGTTTCGACAGGTCCCCAAGTACGGCGGAGCGCTTTAGCAGATGATACTCCCTATCAAGAAAGTAATGGTATTCCCTGTGGTCACCAGGTATGGCGGGCGTATAAACTACCAGTGTTGATTGTTTCAGCGAGGCATCCGTGAAATGTCCGGGAATCAGACTGATGTCATCATCATAGTGTATCTTACATCCCTGCTGCATTAGAATATTTGTAAGTTCAGTGGAAGTACGGTCATAACCGGCAACTTCACATCCTCCGGCAAGGAAATACCTGGCCAGTGCGCTCATTCCTATGCCGCCAATACCAATAAAGTAAACCTGTATGATCTTCGTATAATCCATTTATGTTTTACAAAGCCTTATAACCTCATCAGCAATAATATCTGCCGATCCGGGTTTTGCAAATTTTTTAATGTTTCCTGATAAACCAGACAATTTGTTGTCGTCCCTGATCAGTTCCAGGGCCCTGGGAATCAATATTTCCTCTGCCTGGGCATCGCGTATAAGCACACTGGCATCTTTATGTGCCAGGGCCAGTGCATTTTTTGTCTGATGGTCGGCTGCAACATTTGGAGAAGGAACTAAAATGGACGCTTTTGCAACTAAAGACAGTTCGGATATTGTTCCGGCGCCGGCTCTCGAAATCACCAGATCGGCTACCGCGTATGCCAGGTCCATCCGTGTAATAAAGTCGCGCACTTGAATGTTCGTAAACGGATTCTTCCGGAGAGCCTGAGCCGCATCTTCGAGATACAAACTTCCACATTGCCATAAAACCTGTATGCCGCTGTTCCCCAGTTCCTCAAGTTTTGTTTTAACACTTCGGTTAATAGTCCGGGCTCCCAGGCTGCCACCCAGGATCAGCAAGGTCTTTTTTTCCGGGTTCAATTTAAAGTGCTGCATGCCCTCATCCACCTTCCCATCCTTATTTTCCAGATCTTCCCTGACCGGATTGCCTGTGACAAGTATCTTGTCACGGGGAAAATATTTTTCCATGCCCTCATAAGCCACACAGATCTTACCGGCTTTTTTTGCCAGGATCTTATTGGTGACCCCGGGATATGAATTTTGTTCCTGTATTAAAGTCGGAATGTTTCTTTTACCTGCAACATACAATACCGGGCCACTGGCATATCCGCCGGTGCCAATCACTACATCCGGTTTATAACCCGATATGATCTTTCCTGCCATCCGGATGCTCCTGATCAGGTTCAGGACCACGGTGGCATTCTTAACCGTGAATTTTCTTTGAATGCCACTAACAGGGAGCCCTGTAATTTCAAATCCTGCAGCCGGAATTTTTTCCATTTCCATCCTGCCAAGGGCTCCTACAAAATGCAATTCCGTATGGTCATCCTTGCGTTTTAAGGCCCTGGCAATTGCAATTGCCGGGAAGATATGCCCTCCTGTTCCACCTCCGCTGATGATCATTTTTTTATGTTGTTGCTTTTGCTGCATCTTGTGTTTCAGTCGGTTCGTTTTCAAAGAGTGGTTCATCCAGATCTTTCTCAATCCCTCTGCTTACACTAAGAATGATCCCAAGTGCAACCGATGTGAAAAGAAGTGAGGAGCCGCCCATACTGACAAAAGGCAAGGTCTGCCCCGTAACCGGGAAAAGGTTCACTGCCACCGCCATATTTATAAAGGCCTGGAAAACAATCAGTAGTGTCAATCCTGCTGCCAGAAATGCCGGGAAGGTCCGGTTTGCCCGCTGCACCAGTATGCCTCCACGGTACAAAAGGATCAGATAGGCCAGAACCAGAGGCAGAGCTCCCAGAATAAATCCGTATTCTTCAATGATTATGGCAAATATAAAATCCGAATGGGGATGCGGCAGGAAGTTTCGCTGGGTGCTTTTTCCGGGTTTTTTTCCAAAGAATCCACCGGTTGCCACAGCGATTTTTGCCTGCTCAACCTGGTACGATTCTTTTGCATCACTGTCACTGCTTACAAAATTTTCAATACGGCTTTTCCAGGTCTGGATGCGCCCCTCTTTGTTGATAAGTATGGCCCCACCAATAAATATAACCAGCACCAGCACACCCGCCCCGGCAAACGCCAACAGGTATTTCACCGGTACCCGTCCTATAAAAAGAAGTACCATGGCTGTTGTAAAAAGAATGGCAGCCGTTGAGAAATTGGCAGGTAAAATTAAAATACACACCAGGATAACGGGAATCATCAAGGGTTGAAATGCCTCCTTTAAATGCCCGATCTTATGCTGCTTAAGCGATAAAATCCGCGCCAGGTACATGACCAGGGCCAGCTTTGCAAAATCAGATATTTGAATTGTAAACCCCAGTCCGGGTAAAGTCAGCCAGCGACTGGCCTGATTCAGGTTGATGCCGACTAAAAGGGTGAGCGCCAGTAAAGGGATTGACATAAACAAAAACAGTTGAGACAATCTGGAGTAATATTTATAGGGGACCAGGTGAGTGATGAAGATAATGAAGATGCCTATTCCCAGAATGACTCCATGGCGGATCAGGTAGTAGGTCGTATTCCCTCCCATCTTTTTATAAGCAAGCGTTCCCGTGGAACTGTAAACAGCCAGGATGGAGAACACCGTCAACACAACGATGACCCCCCAAATCACACGATCTCCTCTGAATAACTTATGTAATCGCCCTTCCATGTTTTTAATAAGTTTCAGGTTTCATGAATTTCCTGATGCTTGTTGATCCATTGATTTTAGTACTCTTTTACACACATCACATTTTATAGATTCCGCACCGCCCTTTTAAACTGCCGTCCCCGGTCTTCATAATTTTCAAACAGGTCAAAGCTGGCACAAGCGGGGGATAAAAGCACCGTATCTCCCTTACTGCCAAGAATATACGCCCTTCCCACAGCGGCTTCCATCGATGTCACTTCAATAAGGGTGGGTACTTTTTCCTTAAATACTTTTAGGATTTTTGAATTGTCCTTCCCCAGACAAATGATGGCTTTAACCTTTTCAGATACAAGTTTCTCAAGCGCACTGTAATCGTTGCCCTTATCAATGCCTCCCAGTATAAGCACCACACCGGCAGTCATGCTTTCAAGTGCGTACCATGTGGAATTCACATTGGTTGCTTTTGAATCATTAATAAACATAATGCCATGGACTTTTATAACGGGTTCGAGCCGGTGTTCCACACCTTTGAAATCACTCAGGCTCTCCCGGATGGTTTCTTTCCGGATATTTAATACTTGACCGGCTATGGCTGCCGCCATGGAGTTGTACAAATTATGCTTCCCTTTAAGGGCCAAATCGTGAATTAACATGGTTAGTTTCAGGTTTTTATAGTGTATATTAATTGTTTCATCTTTGGCATACCCGTTTTGGTCTTCCCGATGGTAAATTGAAAATGGCAGGAGGACCGCCTCAGGTCTGAATTTTTTCAGTCCGTCCCGGGTGGCCGGATCGTCAAAGCAATAGATCAGAAAATCCTCAGAGGTCTGGTTCCTTATAATCCGGAATTTTGAAGCCACGTAGCATTCCATTTTTTGGCCATACCTGTCAAGGTGATCGGGTGTAATGTTTGTAAGAATGGCTATATCCGCTTTAAACTCATACATGCCGTCCAACTGGAAACTGCTCAGTTCAAGCACATAATAATCAGGATCCGTTTCCGCCACTTTTCTGGCAAAACTGCTGCCAATATTTCCGGCAAGCTCAACTTTTATGCCGGCCTTTTTCATCAGGTGATATATCAGATTTGCTGTGGTGGTTTTTCCGTTACTGCCGGTAATGCAAATTGTCCCGGCCTTTGTATGCCGGCCGGCAAACTCTATTTCAGAGATCACCCGCATGTTTTTTTCTTTCAGTTGTTGAACGATTGCAGCATCATCGGGTATACCGGGACTTTTAATAACCTCTGCAGCCCTTGATAGTTCAGAAACAGTATGGGTTCCCTCCTCCCATATGATATCCCTGGTCCGGAGAAGCTTTTTAAATTCCGGTTTAATACGGCCCTTATCGGATATAAAAACCTCATAGCCCAGCCTGTTGGCCAACACAGCAGCTCCTGTTCCGCTCTCTCCCGCACCTAATATGACGATCCTCTCAGCCACCTTATCTGATCTTTAATGTTACGATAGTTATGATTGCCAGCATGATCCCAACGATCCAGAACCGGAGTACGATCTTTGGTTCTGCATGCCCCTTTTTCTGATAATGATGATGCAAAGGTGCCATCAGAAAGACGCGTCTCCCCTCGCCAGATTTCTTTTTGGTTCGTTTGAAATAGCTGACCTGAATGAGCACCGACAGGCTTTCAATTAAAAATATCCCGCACAGGATGGGAATCAGCAATTCCTTCCTGATCAGAATGGCAAATACAGCAAGGATGCCCCCCAGGGCAAGACTGCCAGTATCCCCCATAAAAACCTGTGCCGGATAGGAATTATACCATAAAAATCCAACGGTAGCGCCAAGCAGGGCGCCGGCGAAAACAACCAGTTCGCCGGAACTGGGAAGATACATGATGTTTAAATATCCGGCCCAGATAACATTACCCGAAAGCCAGGCCAATACCCCAAGAGTAGTACCGCTAATGGCGGTTGTTCCTGCCGCCAGACCATCCAGGCCATCGGTCAGATTGACCCCATTTGATACAGCAGTAACAATGAAAATGACCACCAATACAAACACCACCCAGCCCCACTTCTTACCGGAATCGCCAAGAAAGGCAACCAGGTATGCATAATCAAACTCGTGGTTCTTGACAAACGGAATGGTAGTTTTTGTGGTTTTCTGATCGCGAATTTCGATGCTTCCCTCAAGCTCCTGTGAATACGTCACCACCTCCCCGGTCTCATCAACGTATTCCCTGATTACTGCAGCATCACTAAAATAAAGGGTCAGGCCAACAACCAGTCCCAGAATGATCTGGCCTGCAATCTTAAACTTTCCGGAGAGTCCCTGCTTGTCCTTTTTAAAGATCTTTATGTAATCATCAATAAATCCGATAATTCCCAGCCAGACAGTGGTAATGAGCATAAGGATCACATAAATATTCCTCAGGTCTCCAAACAGAATGACAGGAATGACAATAGAGGTAAGGATGATGATCCCACCCATTGATGGCGTCCCCGCTTTTTGATACTGTCCTTCAAGGCCCAGGTCCCGGATTACTTCACCGACCTGTTTCCGCTGCAGAATTTGAATGATCCGTTTGCCAAATATCATAGAGATCACCAGGGAGGCGATGATGGCAAATGCCGCCCTGAATGAGAGGTATTGAAACATTCCTGCTCCGGGAAAGTCCAGGGTTTCAAGATATTGAAATAAATGATATAACATAGGCTCAGGTTGTTTTAGCGGTGTTTGCTTTTTGGTTTAAAAATTCCCGTACAACCTCACGATCATCAAAATGGTGTCTTTTCCCTTTTATTTCCTGGTAATCTTCATGCCCCTTGCCGGCAACAAGAATGATATCGCCCGGACCTGCCATTAAACAGGCTGTTTTTATAGCCTCACGGCGGTTTGTGATGGACAGTACACGGTTCTGCAAGTCATATGGAATCCCTTTGACCATTTCCTGTATGATGCTCTCAGGATCCTCACTTCTCGGATTATCCGAGGTTAACAGTACCCTGTAACTGTATTGAGTTACGATATTGGCCATAACCGGTCTTTTAGAACGGTCACGGTCACCTCCGGCACCAACTACAGTAATTATTTTACACCCGGATCCTATGATCTGCTGAATGGACTTTAACACATTTTGCAAGGCATCCGGAGTGTGCGCATAATCCACAATAGCAATGTGTCCGTCTTTAGAATGGATGGTCTCAAGCCGGCCGGGAACAGGCCCCATATTGCTGATGACCTTGAGAACTTCCTCATCCCGGAGATCCAGGAGCCTGCAACATGCAAAAGCTGCAAGCAGGTTGTAGGCGCTGAAGTCGCCAATGAATGGAATCCAAACTTCTGAATTTTCAAACTTCACTAACGCGCCTTCGGGAGAACGTTCCACTATTTTCGCTCTGAAATCTGCCATCTTTTTAATACCATAACTGTATTTGCGGGCACGGCTGTTCTGCACCATGACCATCCCGTTCCGGTCATCCGCATTTACGAGAGCAAACGCCTTTTCAGGAAGCCCGTCAAAGAAGCTCTTTTTTACATTCAAATAGTTCTTAAATGATCCATGATAATCAAGATGATCATGAGTTAAATTTGTAAAAACAGCCCCTGAGAAGTGCAGGCCTGCAATCCGGTTTTGATCAATGGCATGAGAACTCACTTCCAAAAATGCATAGGAACAGCCCGCATCAACCATTCTTTTAAGCAGCCTGTTTATCACTACTGCATCCGGAGTGGTATGGGTTGCTTTTTGACTTTCCCTGTGAATGGTGGTTCTGATCGTTGAGATCAGTCCCGAAGGGAAACCACAGGCTTCGAATATCCTGTACAGGAATGTGGCAATGGAGGTTTTGCCATTGGTGCCTGTAATGCCAATCAGTTGCAGTTGACTGGAGGGACGGTCGAAAAAAGCTGCGGCCATCCTGCCCAAAGTTGCCGGCGTGGAGGCCACCCTGACCCAGGTCTGTGTTTCGGTAAGTTGTGAAGGAAAATCCTCACACACGATCACCGAGGCCTGCTTTCTCACAGCCTCCGGAATGTAATCATGTCCATCAACCCGGGTGCCGCGAATAGCAGCAAACAGATCCCCTTTCTGAACCCTTCCCGAATCAATCTTCAGATCCTTAACAGCTATTTTTTCCGGTCCCCGTATGTCCATTACCGGCACTTCAATCAATATGTCTGATAGCAACTTCACTGGTTCTATGATTATCCAAAACTCATTTCCAAAAAAATACTCTGGCCCGGTTTGACCTTGCTTCCGGGTTGAATGGATTGCCCGCGTACAGTACCCCATCCTTTCACCCGCACTCTGAGACCGGCGCTTTCAAGAAGGTACACCGCGTCTTTCATTCCCATCTGTACAACATTGGGAACCAGCTTCTCCACAACAGGCAATGCCCTGGTCAGAATGGCTGAATCGGTGCTTTCTGTGATAACCCAGTCTGAAATTTCCGGATCCGGTTCCGGTCCGAGATTCAGATCTTTGATGATGCGGCAGAGATCCTCAAAATTTCCATTCTTGGAATAGGGCAATTCCCTGGCAAGGATCTCCTCCGGTGATGTGGTATGGCTCAAACCCAGGCTCGTAGCAAATACCTTGTCTGAAATTTCTTTAAATACAGGTCCGGCTACCAGGTTTCCGTAATACACCCATTTTGCAGGTGCATTCACCACCACAATACAAGAATACATGGGCTGGTCGGCCGGGAAATACCCAACAAAAGACGCCTGATACTGAATGTCCGCAAAGCTTCCGTAACCGGTATTTTCTTTTGCAATCTGTGCGGTGCCTGTTTTACCTGCAATTTTATAAAGTTTATTTTCCAGATTCCTTGCGGTCCCGTTTTCTACAACGCCCTCAAGCATCTCCCTTGCCTTGCGAATAGTGGAGGCAGATGAGATGGATGGATTGATCACCTCGGTATGAATGCGCTTCACCAGCTTCCCGTGCGACCTGATCTCCTTAACAAACCTGGGACGTACCATTTTCCCATTATTGGCTATGGCATTGTAGAACGTTAAGATTTGCAAGGGGGTCATGCGAACCTCGTAACCATGGGACATCATCGGCAGGGAAATTCCCGACCAGAGTTTATCACCGGGATACTTAATCTCCGGGATCCCTTCTCCTTTGATCTCAGTGCCCAGCTTCTGACTCAGGTTCATGCTGTACAGGCGGTTGATAAATTCTTTTTCCCGCCCCGAATAATGCTCAGTGATGCACTTGGCTACTCCCACATTGGAGGACACTTCAAAAACTTCCTTGAGTGATATTCTGCCGTAGCCTCCCTCCCTGGAATCACGAATGGTTTTATCATAAAAAGTTATCGCTCCCGAACCTGTATCAATAGTATCATCAAGATCTATTACTCCATCTTCCAACGCCACCATTAATGCAGGGAGTTTAAATGTCGAACCCGGCTCGGTACTTTCACCAATGGCATAATTATAGAGTTCGCGGTAATGGCCGTTTTTATCCTTCTCCAGGTTTACAATGGCTATAATATCTCCGGTTTCCACCTCCATCAGCACGGCTGTTCCGTGATGTGCATCATGGCGCACTAATTGCCTGAGCAGTGCATTATGGGCTACATCCTGAATATTTATATCAAGGGTGGTAATGATGTCGTCCCCGTCTCTGGGTTCCACCTCATTTTTGTCATTAACAGGCATCCAGACATTGCCCGAAAGTTTTTGCATATGCCTGACACCCGTAATTCCGCTAAGGTAGTGATCGTAAGCGCCTTCAATACCAACCACATTTCCCGATGCTCCTCTGGTCAGGTATCCTATGGTCCGGGCAGCCAGTTCCTGGTGGGGAAGAATACGCTTATTATGCTGGATGGCAATAAAACCGCCCTTGAAACGGCCCAGCCTGAATATTGGAAACGTTTTTAATGCTTTTAGCTGCTCATAGGTAACCTGCCTTTTTATCAGATAGTATCTCTCTCCCTTACGTCGTGCAGTAAGCAGGTCGTTCTTGTACCGAACCGGGGATTTGTCTCTGAACAAGTTTGATAGCTGGCGTGATAAGGCATCAATGTCCCGGTTGAACACATCCGGAGACAGGGCACTGCTGTGCAGATCCATGCGGATATCATAATACGGAACTGATGTAGCCAGTAAGCGGTAGCCGGCATCATAAATATTCCCCCTGTTAGGGTCAATGGTAAAAGCTTTGAGTGTAAGTGTTTGTTGCTTTTTACTCCATTTTTCGCCTTCTACCAACTGGAGATACAACACCCTGCCCAGAATGGCCAGACCAAACAGAAAAAAAACTGAATAAATCAGACCAACACGCCAGACTATGTCTTTTTTAAGCGACATACTTCCTATTCTTCAATGATTAACTGTTTTGGGGGCTCTAAAGATGCTTTCAGTTCCATCCCCCGGCTTTCAATCAGGCGTGCAACTTCAGATTGCTTGCTGATGTGCATCAATTCCGCAGTAATAGATATGGATTCAGCACGCAATTCCCTGATCTCATTCTGTATCTCAACCGTATTCCTCACAACCTTCTCGGCATGGTACCTGCTGCTGATGTACACTATTGCCAGGAATGTTACAAAAACGATATAAGGCAGTTGTTTCACCACAACCGCTTTTGTAAGAACACTGCCATCCAGCAACTCTCTCAGAATTCCTTTTCTGATCTCCTTCTGTTCCTCTTTTTGATCGATAAATTCAATCCGTTCGTCCATGTGTATTTTTCACTCGTTCTCCCACCCTCAGTTTCGCACTGCGGGATCTGGGATTTATTTCCAACTCCTCCGGCTTCGGCACTATAACCTTTCTGTAAACAGGTTTGAATGAGATCTCCTGTTCACCATATAGATCCACAATCCGCTCTCCTTCAAAATTTCCCGTTCTAATAAAATTTTTTACCAGCCTGTCTTCAAGGGAATGGTAAGTAATGACCGCCAAACGGCCGCCACTTTTAAGGACCTCTTTCGACTGACTTAATAAGCTTTTTAAACTCTCCAATTCCTGATTCACCTCAATTCTTAAGGCCTGAAACAATTTGGCCAGAAATTTATTCTGATAGTGATCCGGAAGTATTGATTCCAATAATTTCAGAAAATCACTGATCCGCTTTATTTTTTTTTCTGCACGACCCTGCACTATCAACCGGGCAATCCGGTGTGCATTTCTTAATTCTCCGTAATTGAAGAATATTGTTGACAATGCCTCCTCTGAACAGGTATTGACCACATCCGCCGCCGACCGCTCAGCATCGGGGTTCATTCTCATATCAAGGGGCCCGTCCATACGGAAAGAGAAGCCTCTGGAAGCTGAATCGAATTGATGTGACGAAACACCCAGGTCGGCCAGGATCCCATCCACTTCATCAATCCCATGGTACCTTAAATTAGTCCCGAGAAATTTGAAATTCTGTCGTAAAAACAAAAAACGCCCATCCTCCGGCACATTTTCCTCAGCCTCAGTGTCCTGATCGAAAGCCACCAGACGGCCATTCTTTAACCGTCTTAATATCTCACGGGAATGTCCGCCCCCTCCAAAAGTTACATCAATATAAATTCCATTGGGATCAATATTCAATCCCTCCACGCTTTCGTGTAACAGCACCGGTGTGTGGTATGCCATCAGTCTCCGGTATTCTGTGAAGGTCCATCCATGATTTTTTCAGCCAATTTGGCAAACTCATTTTCTCCGGCCTCTTGTTTTTCATATGCATCACGAGGCCATATCTCAATTTTTGAGTCCTGGCCTGCCAGAATCAACTCTTTTTTAATACCCACAAGTTCAATGAGTCTTTTAGGGATCAACAAGCGGTTGTTGCCATCCAGAACAAGTTCAGCCGTGCCCCTGTAAAAGTTCCTTAGAAATTCATTATGCTCTTTTTTATAGGGATTGATCTTGCTCCGGATCAGTTTGTTCTGAAATTCCCATTCCTCAATAGGATATAAAACCAGACATTTTTCAAAAATGTCTTTCTTTACAACAAACCGGTCCTGACCCTGAACAGGCAATTGTTTAATAAACGCCGACGGAAGCAACACCCTCCCTTTGGCATCTATTCTACATGTGTAGTCACCAATAAAAGCACTCATACTCAGTTCTCTTTCAAAAGTAAAAATAAGGAAAAAATTCCCACTTCCAACCACTTCACTCCATTTTTTCCCACCACCGGTATAATTCATCTCCGGAGTACCGGAAAATTTGATGGTCTGTATGAGTTAAATAATATTACATACGGAATGTAATTGGGATGTTTTTACTAATTTTATAACCCTCTGGTTGGCCCTGCCACAAAGACTGGAATGCTCCCGGAAAGCTGAATGAACATGAAATTTATTGATATTGAAAAAACCATTTCTGATAAGAACCCAGGGCTTCTGAAAATGCTGCCGGGGTTTGTGATCCGTTACCTTAAAAGGATCATTCATGAAGACGAGTTGAATGATTTGACCGAAAGGTTCCAGGATGAAAAAGGTCTCGACTTTATCAAAGGGGTGTTTGGTTTTATGGGCATAAAATACAGGGCCGTCGGAACGGAAAACATTCCCCTTTCCGGCAGGTACCTGTTTGCCTCCAACCACCCACTTGGCGGGTTGGACGGACTGGTTTTTATATATGAAGTTGGAAAAATTTATCCCAATCTGAAGTTTCCGGTAAACGACCTGCTGATGAATGTGGCCAACCTGGAGGAATTATTTCTCCCGGTCAATAAACACGGAAAACAAGAGCGGGAGTCGGTGAGGCAAATCGAAGAGGCCTATGCCTCGGATGCTCAGATCCTGTATTTCCCTGCAGGATTATGTTCCAGGAAACGTCACGGAAAGATAAGAGACCTGGAATGGAAAAAGAATTTTGTGGCTAAATCCGTCCGGCACAAACGTGACATTATTCCGGTATATTTTTCCGGCAGGAACTCCGACTTTTTTTACAATCTTGCCAATTTCAGGGTTTTTATGGGAATTAAATCAAATTTTGAAATGGTCTTTCTTCCCAATGAAATGTTTAAACAAATAGACAAGGAGATCATCATTACTTTTGGCAAACCCATTCCGTGGACCACCATTTCCAAATCAGATCTGTCGTTTCAGGAATGGTCTGACCGCCTCTGTGATCTGGTGTACCATATGGGTAAGAATGCTTGACAATTAAAGATTTTAAACTATATTTATTCCTTCTATCACTGAGTGCAATGAAAGACATTATTCCGCCGGTTCCAAAAGATGAGCTTGAACAAGAATTGAAATGGGCTGAATTCCTGCGTAACACCAATTATGGGGGAAATATTGTATATCTGACCACCTACCAAAAAACGCCGGCCATTCTCAGGGAAATTGGCCGTTTACGTGAGATCACCTTCCGTCATGCAGGCGGTGGCACCGGTAAGGACTGCGATCTTGATGTTTTTGACACCTCCACCGAACATCCTTATAAACAACTTTTTATCTGGAATCCCGACCTGAAAGAGATCATTGGCGGGTATCGTTATTACATATGTAATGATGCTTCTGAGGATTGTTACGATCACACACGGCTGGCAACTGCAAGCCTCTTTCAATTCTCTGATAAATTTACACACCGGTATTTGCCCCATCTGATGGAGCTCGGAAGGTCTTTCGTACCGCCAGCCTACCAATCCACCAGCGGCAGCCGCCGGAGCTTATTCGCCCTGGATAATCTCTGGGACGGCCTGGGGGCTCTGGTAATTAATAATCCGCATATCCGGTTCTTTTTGGGGAAGGTGACCATGTACCCCCACTTCAAGAGGGATGCCCGCGATCTGATCCTGTACTTCCTGCACAAACATTTTGGCGATCATGAAAACCTGTTGATCCCTTTTGAGCCCCTTCAGCTAAATCTTAATAAGGACAAGCTGGACAATATTTTCACGGGGAAAAATTATCTCGAAAATTATAAAATCTTATCCCAGAGGGTCAGGGCCTTTGCTGAAAATATTCCTCCCCTGATCAATGCTTATATGAATCTTTCACCAACCATGAAAACTTTTGGAACGGTGATCAATCACAAATTTGGCGATGTTGAGGAAACCGGGATCATGATCACCCTGAAAGATATGTATGTTTCCAAGATCAACCGGCACCTGGCTTCTTTTAGAGAGGATTACGAACTGCCCACGAAGTAGGGTCTCTGAGGTGCCCTGAAGTGCCTGATGTTTGATATAAGTCCGGAGTTTGAGACTGTGAGAGCAGGTTCTTGTATCACGACTGATGTTAGTGCTGCGATGGTGGCTTGCGGACTGATACAGGTAACAGATGCTTAAATATTATGCCTTCACCACTTATAGTATAGGCGCCAGGCGTCTCTCACACCACTGCCCCTTGGAACCAAAATAACCACCAGCTATGTATTCCGGTTTACGGGTGGCCTCCAACCCCCGGGCTGCATAAGAACCATTTAGAATATTAGACTTTGAGGTCTTAATAAAGGTCTTGGTTTAAGCAACTTTAATTATTATAAGGTTGGTTATGCTTATGGGGCGCGGATGCCAAACTGTTACATTGTTTCAAAACAAATGGCAGACTTCATGTAGCAATCAGGCATCCGGTCCCCCAAATCATACCAACAAAAAATATGACACAATTAATTGAATGAGTTGCGCTCCGCCGGAGCGCTCATCATAGGATTGACCCTTTTCTGCCAATGTTCAGCCCCGCCGGGGCCTTTGATTTTCAGCTCAGTAGATAATGCCACTCCAGCGGAGTGGAACATTGGTAGAACCGACAAGTAGAATTAATATCGCTCCGTAGGTGCGAAACTCAACAGGCATGAAGCTTATTTCACTCTGCAGAGTCTGTCAATAGCGCATTAAGTAAAAAGGGGAACAAGAAAGAAGATGGTAATCGTCGTTTTGAGATTGGTGAAAAGTCAGAAAAACATCTTCAGTATATAACAACAAATGCAGCCACTTTTGAGACAGCCCCTTGCTTTACAATGATGTGCTTGCTTATCCTCGCCTTACAGCCTCTTATCCAATTCCTGCTCGTCAGTACAGGTATTTGCAGTTCAGCTTCACCAACTCGCCGGTAAGGGACTTACACCCTCCTGACTTTCTCTTATTCAAAGAACTTTATTGGATTTACCATTCAGGGCACACATAATCGCTAACAAGGCATGACGGTATTTAGGTATGCTGACAATTCAGTGTAAATTATTAACTTTGGTACTCCGTGTACAGATACGTAAGTGTGAATCCCGTCACGCCTCATAGCCAGACCCGTTGGGCAAAATATATTAAAATAAAATATGAAAATTGGGACAGAATGGGAAAACTACGCTAAAAAGACAAATTTTATTTTACCGTTTAT
>CAYOFK010000034.1:0-19431 GCA_964403185.1 uncultured Rikenellaceae bacterium
TCAGGATTGAAGATTGCTTTGTCGTTACAGAAGAGGGAGGTAAATATCTTGGCGGCCTGCTAACCGAAGATATTGATAATCCATTTGGAATAAAATGATTTGGGGACTGGATTGCTGAATTGTTAAACTATTTCATTCCTGTAAAACAAATTGCGGACTATCTGTAGATCGACTTTGTAAGTCGATTGGGTTTCAAAGAAACCCTCATTATGTTAATTACGATAGACATCCAGGGATTGCAAGCGACTCAGAGGGTCCTTCTACAGTTGATTTTCCTGTATTTAAGTCTTCTTCATCCGGCGGATTGTTATGATTACCGGGGCCGACTTCATCAATCCCCCTCTTTCGCTCTGCCGGCTTTCCAGGGTTCAGCCGCTTAGCGCTTTGGAAGCGCTTAGCGGTTTATCCATTGTCGGCAATTTACACAAGCTGGCTCAACCCGGCACAGGGCACAGATCTGGGAGGAAACTTGGGGTCCTGTCGGCCGGCTTTCCAGGGTTCAGCCATTTCCGGAATCAACAGCAGTGTTTTATTCAGAGATCAAAACATATCTATTAGCGCCGGATTAGAATACCTTGATTTAATATATTAATGGATTAATAATTATAGGATTAGAGTCACCAAAAAAAAATCCTTATTGGTCATCAAACATAAGTTGCTTAAATGTAGAATTAAACCACAATGATAATCCCAGGATTATTAAAATGAAAAATAGAATCATAGTAAATAATTAAGATTTGCACAATTGAAATAACCGGAATCATTTGTACGGGAGTTTTTTTAACTTTGTGTCTTTCAATAAATTTAGCTTAACTTAGAAATTACATTCGAATGGGAAAAGGTGATCAAAAAACCAGGCGTGGCAAATTGTTTTCAAAGACTTATGGAGTAAGGCGTCCACGCAAAAAGAAAAAACCAGCTTATAAAGCTGTGGATGCCCCTGAACCTGTGGCCGTGGAAAAGAAGGTCAAAAAACCAGCAGAGGTGAAAGTTGAAGAGGTGGTTGAAAAAGTTGTAAAGGTGGTTGAACAGAAACCTGAAACTGCAACACCCCCCCCTGTAACATCAACGGAGGAGAAGAAAGAAGAGAAAACTGCGGTTAAGGAGCAAGCTGAAGAAGGTAAAAAGGCAGCTCCTAAAAAACCAGCGGTTAAGAAGACGGAACCAAAAGCTGAAAAAGAGACCAGGGAACCTGCAAAAAAAACGGCGCCAAAGACTGATAAGGAAACAAAGGAACCTGTGAAAAAAGCAACTCCTAAAAAGCCAGTGGTTGAGGAAGACAAACCTAAAACCAAAAAAGCTGAATCAAAAGAAGGGAAGAATAAATAATTCTTTCCTGCCATCAATCCTTTTCATCCCGGAATGATTGCCCAGCTACATATAGTTGACCTTGGGTTGCTGATCTCGTCCGCTTTGCTGTTTTCCGCTTTGCTGTTTTCCGGCTTTATCTCCATAAAAGAATCAGAAAAACGGGCGGCAACAATCTTTGTCTGGTCCGCAATTCTGACCCCGCCCATTTATATTCTGGTTCTGTTTTCGGGGTCTGAGATCCTTAAATGGATCATTTGCCCGGCTCCCTGGGCGCTGTTGCTTTACTTCTTCTTTCCCAATCCGTTCAGGAAACACGGCACATTTCAGATTCCAGCATCCCGTATTGATGAACGGGACATCATGTTCTCAAGAAGACTATTGAAGAAAAATACCGCCCGCTACAATGATTATTATAACAGGTTCCCGGATAGAAAAGACGATGATGACCGGTCGCGATCCAGGCCTGGTTTGCTCTCAAGGGAGAGCACTTTATACCATCCGGTTTCTTTTGTTGCCGCTAAAACTGCTTTTGACACAATAGAAGCCTTAGCAGGTGAAATTGATGGGCCTGTTCATCCTGACAAACAGGATCTTAATGCAGTTTCAGCTTCCCGGTTCCTGAAAAACTGGGCAAAAAAAATGGGCGCTCTTGAGGTGGGAATTACCGGACTGAAAGAATATCATTTGTACAGTTTCCGTGGACGTGACCAAAACTATGGGAGGAAAGTCATGAGGGACCATGATTTTGCCATAGCTTTTACCGTGGAGATGGATAAGGAAATGATGGATGCCGCACCAAAAGGCCCAACGGTAATGGAATCGGCAGGCAAGTATCTTAATGCCGGTATTATTGCTGTCCTTCTGGCTAAATTCATCCGGAACATGGGGTACCCGGCCAGGGCGCATATCGATGGGAACTACGAGGTCGTATGTCCATTGGTGGCCAGGGACGCAGGTCTGGGAGATATCGGGCGGATGGGAGTGCTCATGACACCGGAATTGGGTCCACGGGTACGGATAGGAGTGGTTACAACCAACATGGAACTGGAGCCTGATCTTCCAAAACCTGATCCGTCTATGTTGCATTTTTGCGAATTGTGTAAAAAGTGTGCGGCAGTATGTCCCGGCCAGTCCATATCTTTTGAATCCGGAACTGAAATTGAAGGAATTAAGAGATGGCGCATCGACCAGGGATCATGCTACGATTACTGGTGCAAAACCGGCACAGATTGTGGCCGGTGTATGGCTGTGTGTCCCTATTCCCATCCCAATAACATCCTTCATAACATGGTACGGTATGGAATTAAAAATTCCACCGCATTCCGCAGGCTGGCTGTCCTTTTGGATGATCTCTTTTATGGCAAGAAACCAAAATCAAAGGACTATCCTGACTGGATGGGGGGATAATGCAGGTCTGTATCCCTGGACATACCAGGCCGTTGGCACGCCATGCCTGCCGTTGGCACTGGGCTGTCTCAAAAGTCAGATTACATATCATTCCTGCGAAAGCAGGAATCCATAAAAGCCTGATTTTCACATTACAAAGATTCCGTATCAAGTACGGAATGATGCCATTATGTTGCTTTTGAGACAGCCCCTTTCCGCGATCCGGCGATTAAAGAACATTGGCTAGGCAGAAGGTTCTGTAGATCGACTTTCCAAGTCGATAAGCGATTTGAAAAATCGCTTTACATAAACGACCTGCAAGGTTTCCATAACCTCGCAGGTCTGCTCCACCCAGCCGCACTCCGCAACCATTCTAACACTCCATCCTTCCACTTTTACTATTTATTCTTATTTTCGTATTTTATTTCATAAATGACTGATAAAGCAAGCGAAATATGGCTGAAAGCTGCAGCGGCCGGGAGCCTTTGGGCTTCGGTTGAAATTGTCATCGGCAGTTTTTTTCATAACCTGCGTATGCCTTTTGCAGGAACCTTCCTGGCAGTGATGGGCATCAGCCTGATGATAGGGTTTCAGTATAAATGGAAGGATACAGGTCTTATCTGGAGGGCCGGACTGATCTGTGCCATCATGAAATCCCTCTCACCCAGCGCCGTCATCCTGGGACCCATGATAGGTATTCTTACGGAAGCATTGATTTTGGAATTGTTTATCCGGTGGCTGGGGAGAAATCCTGCAGGCTTTATCCTTGGATCTGTTGCAGCCGTCTTTAGCGCCCTGCTGCATAAAGCAGGCAGCCTGCTCATTCTGTATGGATTTGATATCGTTACCATCCTGGAAAATATATACCGCTTTGCAGAGAAACAGTTGGGATTCAAGGGTCCGGAACCTGGCAAACTTCTTTTAATTCTCGTACTTGTTTATATTGCTTTTGGGCTCTTCGCCGGCATTATTGGGATGCTGGCGGGAAACAAACTCCTGAAAACCGGAACGGATCCAGAGAAACCATTCCAAACAACCGGAAGTAGCGAATTGATCGTGATGGATGCCGGAAGGTATTCATTGGGATTGTTAGGACTTCATTTCTTTGCTCTGGTAGCGCTGTTGCTCCTGATCAACAATGCGCCACTTTCTTATGCTGCTGCGGCAGTCATTCCTTACCTGCTATTTGTGTTTTCCCGTTACAGAAAGGCGCTAAGGAGGTTGTCGAAACCTGTATTCTGGATCCAGTTGTTTGTGATACTGGTAACCGCCGTCTTATTCTGGAATGAATATGCTACCGGTGTTTTGTTAAATAAGGAGGGGTTACAGGTTGGTGTCAGAATGATCCTCAGGGCCCTGATCGTGGTGATTGTATTTTCATCGGTAAGCGTTGAACTTCGAAATCCCCTGGTGAAAACCATACTGTACAAAAAAGGATTCGCTCAATTATATTCTTCCCTCAACCTTGCCTTTTCAATACTTCCAGGGATAATCGAAAAAACTGCCAAACCTGGAATGTTTTTGCTCAGACCGGTGCATTCCCTTGCCGGGATCATACAGAATTCAGATGATATCCTTATTTCATTTAAAAGTAAAATGCATGAAAAGCCTCCTGTATTTATAATTGCAGGGAACCAAAGAGAAGGAAAAACCACATTTCTGAAAGAAACCATTTCAGAACTCAAAAGAAGTAACTGTATTATAGACGGGATCATGGCATTGGGGATTGATGAAAACAGTGAACGGTCAGGATTCAGGCTTATAGATATCAAAACCGGAGAGCAAATGCTCCTTTGCACAACAAGGCCGCATGAAAACTGGCCTAAAACGGGGAAGTTTTATTTTAATCCTGATTCTATTGAGTTTGGAAATGATATTATTTCAAAAATACCTGGTAGTTCCATAGGGGTTATTGATGAAGTTGGTCCTCTTGAAATGGATGGCGAAGGCTGGGATGCATCTCTGAAAAGGATCCTTGAAGAACATAAAAACCCGCTAATACTTGTTATCCGGCGTAACCTTACACAAGAGATCATCAGGAAGTACCACCTTGAGAATGTTGTGATCATGGATATTGCACGGTACAAACCGAAAGAACTGGCAGATATGATCAGGCATGAGCTGGTGAAAAAATAATTCATGAGTGAAATGAAAAAGGACTTTTTGACCGGATTTAGCTTTATGTTTTTCGTACCCCGAGTGGAAAAACGGGGCTGTCTCAAAAGTCAGATTCCATATCAAGTACGGAATGATGCCATTAGGTTGCTTTTGAGACAGCCCCCTGAAATCTAAACCCAACTAAGAGTCGAACACCATCCTTCCAACAAATAGCCGCCAAGCGGTTCAAAACCGCCAGGCGGCTGCACTAACTCAACAGCTCCCACTTCCCTCTCCTGGTTGACTTTTGAAGGCTCTTCGCAAGCAATTCAAGAAATTCAACTCTTGGAACAGGCCGGGCACCCAGTGATCTCAGGTGATCGGTGGGAACCTGGGCATCGATCATGTCAAACTTCCAGGATTTCAATAACTCCACAAGATGGTGGAAAGCTACTTTTGAAGCATCTCGCTCGAGGTGGAACATGGATTCCCCGAAAAACGATCCGCCCAGCGATACTCCATATAAACCTCCAACAAGACTTCCCTCATAATAGGTTTCAACAGAATGGGCCAATCCTTGTTTATGCAGTTCAAGATAGGCCTTCGCCATTTCATCTGTGATCCAGGTGCCTTCCTGGTCTTTGCGTTTTACGGCGGCACAATGTTTAACAACGGATCGAAATGATGTATCTGCCCTGCATTCATATTTGTCCGACCGGAGCTGATGTTTTAAACTTTTTGAGACTTTATATTCATCCGGAAACAATGTCATTCGCGGATCCGGCGACCACCAAAGTATGGGCAAACTTTTATCGTACCATGGGAAGATCCCTTTTGAATAGGCATTGATCAGTGTTGCGGGACTTAAATTTCCGCCATAGGCAACCATCCCGTCTTTATTTGCAGTACCGGGATCGGGAAAATCATACAGGTGGTTTTTCTCGGACATGGCTAATGGAGGGTAAGAACTCTGTTAAAGAAAAGAAATGAACATCTAAATTAATACTAAATAGCGGGAATCGGTGGTACTCTGAGTTCATTTATTTATATTCATACAGTTAAAATGTCTCTATTATTAATTTCCACGGGACAGCCACATAAAACAGAAGAAATGAAAATTTATCCGGCTTTCTTATGTGTTTTTTTCCTGCTTGTAATTTCAACTGATGCGAATTCGCAAACCGGTGATCCATTGCAACTGGATAAGAAATCAACGGCGTTGTTGATTATTGATATTCAATACTTTTACTTTCCCGGAGGAAGCCTGCCTTTATTTGAGCCTGAAAAAGCCAGTAAGAATGCCTCGGGAATCCTGAAATTATTCAGGGAAAAAGAAATGATGGTGATCCATGTACGGCATAATGCCAGATCCGGAGCTGATATTTATCCGGATGTACAACCGCTTGATGAAGAGAAAGTTATATCAAAAAATGAAGCCAATTCGTTTATCGGAACGGATCTGTTGGATTACCTGAAAGAAAATGAAATTAAAAGCCTGGTGATTGTTGGGATGCAAACCCACATGTGTGTGGAGGCAGCAACCAGGGCAGCCTACGACCTTGGTTTTAAGTGCACGGTTGTGGGGGATGCCTGTTCCACCCGTGATCTGAAATTTGGAGACACTGTGGTACCGGCTGAGGCTGTACACAATTCTACATTAAGTTCGCTTTCAGGATATTATGCTAAAGTAACCAGTACCAGTGACCTGATCCGGTATTTAAATCAGTGAGACTATGATTTTCAATCAATAATTTTTAAAAGATGAAAACAACAATCCAATTTTTATTGCTCTTAATTATTACGGGCTTGATACATGATGTTGCACAGGCGCAGGCACAGAAAGCGGCGCCGGATACTGATGGAAAAACTGAGAAGGGCTTGGTGGTGTTATGGACCACCGCCGAAAAAGATGTGATGACAAAAATGGTGGGCATCTATGTTTACAATGCAAAGAAGCAAGCCTGGTTTGACGACATTACTTTTATTGTCTGGGGACCGTCGGCCAAACTATTGGCTGAAGATGAAGAAGTGCAGGAATGGATCCGGAAATTCAAAGAGGCCGGTGTGACTCTTGAAGCCTGTATATGGTGCTCCAACCAGTATGGTGTTACCGGGGAACTGAAAGCCATGGATATAGATGTCAAAGGCATGGGAACCCAGCTTACAAAATACCTGAAAGATTCAGGGAAGGAAGTGGTTGTATTTTAATACAACATGACTGTAATTCTGCATGACCTCACTTGAGTGGTGTCATGCTGCCCGGAAATACGGAGCTGACCAGGGTGTTGAGAGAATGGTCAGGGATACCCGAACAGAGCTTTAAAATTCATACTTTCGCACTGCATAAAACTGTTTATTTCTTAAATTATTCTATATTATGAAGAACTCAGCCATCATAATCGCAGTAGCGATAATGTTCGGAAGCTGCACTCCCGGCGCAGTTGAAACCGGACAAACAACAGCCCTGGTCCCTGTACCAAAGGAAGTTTCGGTGAAAACCGGTGTATTCAGAATTAATAAATCCACAAAAGTTCTGTATCATCCTGAAAGTGAAGAACTCAAATCAACAGCAGAGTTCCTTGCCGGTCTGATTTCCAAAGGTACCGGTTTTAACATCCTTACCGTGGCTGCCCAATCCGGATTGCCTGATGAAGGGAGTATCCTGCTGGTGATGGAAGACTCGGATATTGTGGAAGAAGGCTATGCCCTGACTGTGAGTCCGCAGTCGGTTGTTATTGAGTCACAGGATGCGGCAGGTGTTTTTTATGGTGTGCAAACCCTGCGACAACTGTTGCCGGTGAAGGTTGAAATTGCCCATTCGGGAAAAAGGGCGAAATGGGAGGTTCCTGCTGTTGAGATCAGGGATGAACCCAGATATGGGTATCGCGGCCTCCATCTGGATGTTGGCAGACATTTTTTTCCGGTTGAGTTTGTGAAAAGCTACCTTGACGTTATGGCTTTACACAAATTGAACAAATTCCACTGGCACCTCACGGAAGACCAGGGCTGGCGGATAGAGATCAAAGCTTATCCAAGACTGGCGGAGGTGGCTGCATTCAGGGATGAAACCCTGATCGGGCATTACAGCGATCAACCTCATAAATTTGATGGTGAGCGCTATGGCGGGTATTACACCCATGAAGAGATTAAAGAGGTGGTTGAATATGCCGGGAAACTTCATATTGATGTGATCCCTGAAATTGAGATGCCGGGCCATTCACTGGCAGCCCTCGCTGCCTACCCGGAACTTGGCTGTACAGGAGGTCCGTATGAGGTGGCCCGGTATTGGGGCGTTTTTAATGAAGTTTACTGTGCCGGTAAAGAGGGTACCTTTGAATTCCTGGAAAATGTCCTGGCTGAGGTGATTGAATTATTCCCCTATGAGTATATCCATATAGGAGGCGATGAGTGCCCGAAAGAAAGATGGGAAGAATGTCCCGAGTGCCAGGCCAGGATCGGGGCCGAGGGGCTGAAGGATGAGCATGAACTCCAGAGCTATTTTATTAAACGCATTGAAAAGTTTCTTGGAGAGCACGACCGTAAGATTATCGGCTGGGACGAGATCCTTGAAGGAGGACTGGCCCCGGAAGCTACGGTCATGTCATGGCGCGGTACTGCAGGAGGCGTCGAAGCCGCCAAACAGGGACACGATGTGATTATGACACCAACAGGCTATTGCTATTTTGACTACTACCAGGCCCCGCCTGAAAATGAACCTCTGGCAATCGGAGGACTCCTGACACTGAAGAAGGTCTATTCTTATGAGCCTGCAACAGAAGATCTTACCGGGGAAGAAGCTCAATTTATCCGGGGGGTACAGGGAAACCTCTGGACAGAATATATAAAAACGGGCTGGTATGCTGAATATATGGCCTACCCGAGAGCCTGTGCACTGTCGGAAATTGCCTGGTCACCAAAAGACTCAAGGAATTATCAAGATTTCTACCGGCGTTTGCAGGGCCACCTGAAACAACTTGAGGCTTTGAATGTTAACTTCCGTCCCCTGGATGAGGTGAACAGTCCGGATTAAGGAAAGCAGTTCCTGCTGTGTTGCGGAATACAGGCCATGCCCGAAATCATGGATTGAATGGCAATTAACCTGGATTTTTATTAAATAATACGGGTTATATTTGAGACAGGTCTTATGTGTTTCATTATTTCATACCGTTGGGATGGAATGAAGTACGCTATGGGTGCACTATAATCATATAAATGGAATGTTTTTTTTTAATATATTGGGTTCATAAAATCCAGGCATGAAAATTTTCCTGGAATTCACCCTCTGTGTTCAAGACTGAAAACCTTAATATTTTATCCGATGAAAAACCTTTTCACTCTGTATTTTGCAGCCGCCTGCCTTGTCTTATCTTTCCCTTCATTGAGCCAAAAACCTGCCTTGATCGGAGAGAAAGTAAAAACAATGAAAGCCTATGAAGGATTCTTTAATTTTTACTGGGATGAACAAGAGGGAAAGATCTGGCTGGAAATTGATAAACTGGACCGCGAATTTTTGTATGTTGGTGCATTGTCACATGGTCTTGGATCGAACGATGTTGGTCTGGACCGGGGACAGCTCAGTGGTACGCGGATCGTTCACTTTCACAGGATCGGCCCCAAAGTATTCTTAATAGAGAATAATTATGATTTCAGGGCAGAATCGGACAACCCTGAAGAGCAAAAAGCTGTTTACCAATCTTTTGCCAAATCTGTCATCTGGGGATTTACAATTGCCGGGGAAGAAAGGGGAACCCTCCTTGTGGATGCAACCCCCTTGTTGTTATCCGATCAACAGGGTGTCTCCACTCGCCTGGGACGCGGCGGGCAGGGCAGCTTTTCTCCGGATCCGTCCAGGTCGGCAATAGCTCTTGAAAGAACAAAAAATTTTCCAAAGAATACGGAATTTGATGTAATGATCACTTATAAGGGGAATAATCCAGGCCGGTATGTAAGAAGTGTCACGCCCACAGCCGGCCTGGTGACCGTGCATCAGCACCATTCTTTCATCGAATTGCCGGATGATCATTACACACCACGCCTGTTCGATCCCAGGGCAGGTTATTTCGGGATGCAGTATATGGACTTTGCAGTGCCACTGGGGGAACCAATGATGAAGAGATTCATTTCCAGGCATCGCATCAAGAAGAAAAACCCGGGAGCTGTGAGGAGCGAAGCTGTGGAACCTATTGTTTATTACCTGGATCCGGGCACTCCGGAACCTATGAGGAGTGCCCTTCTTGAGGGTGCTTCCTGGTGGAATGACGCCTTTGAAGAAGCCGGTTATATCAATGGTTTCCAGATTAAGATGTTGCCGCGGGGAGTTGACCTGCTGGACGTTCGTTACAATGTAATACAATGGGTGCACCGTTCTACACGGGGATGGTCCTACGGAGGCAGTGTTTCAGATCCGAGGACGGGCGAAATTATTAAAGGCCACGTGTCTTTGGGATCCCAAAGGGTCCGCCAGGACTACCTGATTGCCGAGGGCTTGCTTGCACCCTATGAAACAGGAAAAGCGGTTTCGGAGGACATGGAAAAAATGGCACTGGCCCGTCTGCGCCAGCTTTCCGCTCATGAAGTAGGCCATACACTGGGATTGTCTCACAATTATTCAGCCAGTTCGGTTAACAGGGCCTCCGTTATGGATTATCCATATCCGTTGATAAAACTTGATAAGGATGGGGATATTGACTTATCCGATGCCTATGATACGGGCATCGGTGAATGGGATAAAATTGCCATAAACTACGGATACCGGGAGTTTCCGGATAATGTTGATGAAGCTGAAGCATTGAACGAGATCATTTCTGATTACTTGAAAAGCAATCAGGTTTTCCTGTCCGATCAGGATTCACGGCCACAAAGTGCCAGTCCCTCCACTCATGTCTGGGATAACGGGACCAATGCCATTGATGAGTTGGAACGGCTGCTTGAAATCCGGAAAACCGTCCTTAATAATTTTTCAGAACAGGTGATCAGGGAAGGCCGGCCTATGGCGGCCATTGAGGATGTGCTGGTGCCGGCTTATATGATGCACAGGTACCAGATCCCGGCCGCGGCAAAAGCATTGGGAGGGGTGTATTATAACTATGCCATGCGGGGTGACGGTCAGTGGACCACCAGAATGGTTCCTGCAGGCGAGCAAATCCGGGCTCTGGATATACTGCTGAAAACACTCCGGCCTGAAGTGCTGGCCCTGAACGAATCATTGATTGCACAAATACCTCCCAGACCCATGGGATTCAGGGCAACAAGAGAGCTCTTTGCAGGCCATACAGGGGATACTTTTGACCCTCTGACTGCGGCGGAAAGTGCTGCCGGATTAACCATTGCAGAGTTGTTTAACAGCTCAAGGGCCGCACGGCTCATTGAATTTCATGCGCGCAATGAAAGCATGCCTGATTTTGCAGAGGTCATCGAAAAAACCCTGATATTCACCTGGGAAAACCAACGAAAACCTGGGATGGAAGGGGAGATCCAGAGGATGGTTGAAAAAATGATCCTGAACCGGCTGATACACCTGAGTGTGGATGGTTCTGCTTCATTGCAGGTGAGAGCCCTGGCGCTGACTTATATATTAAAACTGGAGAAATTCATAAAGGCCCAATTGGAAAAGGAACAGGACATTAAACAAATGGCGCATTTTAACTGGAGCTTATTCGAAATTTCCAGATACCTCAATGATCCGGAAAATTATGCACCTGAACCGGCAATCGGGCCCCCTCCGGGTGCACCAATTGGGAATAATTAGAGATCTTTAATATAGAAGTTTTATGGAATTTATGTATATTTATACTTTAGATTGCACGGGCATTTGATATCATTCATATAGAAATGGAACAAAGTTCGGAATACAGGCAATTTGCACCGTTCAAGGTTGATAAGACCGCAAAATCTCCAGGTGTTTCCTTCAATCCCAATATGAATCTTATTACTATTTCCGGGATCTCTGTGCCTGAAAATCATGTCTCTTTTTACAATCCCATTCTTGCATGGTTTGAAGCGTTTGTACAGAATCCGCCTGAACAAACCCATGTGGTGATAGAAATGGAGTACTTCAATACCTCCTCTTCAACCTATCTGCTGAAGATCTTCAGAACCCTGGAGAAAATTTTGGATTTGGGCCGGAAGGTGGAATTATTCTGGATCTATGAAGAGGATGACTGGGATATGAGAGAATGTGGCATAGATTATAAAACACTCGTAAAGTTCCCTTTTACTTTGAAGGCCATAAAAGAGGGTGAGGATTCAGTGAATATCCTGGAATAGTTAACCACTATCTACGGAGATTCAGGATTGTTCCCAACATTTTTTTCCCGGGTTGACAGTAATCCACACGCTGCATCAATATCCTGACCCCTCGATTTCCGGACAGTAGCCGTCAACCCTTTTGAGTTCAAGGCATCCTTGAACTCTATCATTTTCTTCAGGGGCAATCCTTTCAGGCGAGTGCCGGGGATGTTGTGGAAGGATATCAGGTTCACTTTGCATCTCAGCCCATCCAATAACCTCACCAGGGCATTCACATGCTGTGGGGAATCATTCAGGTCTTTAAACAAAATATATTCAAATGAGATATTGCGGTACCGGCTGATATCCTGGTTTTTCAGATCCTCGATGATGTCTTTGACAGGGTGGGCTTTTTCAACAGGCATCATTTCTTTTCGTTCTTCGTGAAATGGTGTATGCAGACTAATGGCCAGGTTGCAGGCACTTTGTTTCAGGAATTCCTGAATGGCAGGAAGGATTCCAATGGTTGAAACCGTTATGCGCCGCGAACTCCAGCCATAGCCCCAGGGAGCCGTGAGGATCTCCAGGCTTTTCATAAGCTCAGTAAAGTTGTCGAATGGTTCCCCCATACCCATGTAAACCAGGTTGGTCAGCCTGCCACTTTCAGGCAGACTGTGAATCTGGTTCAGGATCTCCCCGGATGTAAGATTGCCCTGAAGCCCCTGCCGGCCGGTCATGCAGAAGGAACACCCGCGCATGCAGCCCACCTGGGTAGAGATGCATAAAGTGTCTCTGCTGGTTTCCGGTATGTAAGCCGTTTCAACAAAATGGCCCTGCTTTACCGGGAACAGGTATTTTTTTGTGCCATCCGATGATTCCTGAACCCTGGCATGAGGAGTGAGGCCTATTTCACAGAGGTCCCCAAGTTGGGTGCGCACAGATATTGACAGGTTGGTCATTTCCCCAAAACTTGCGGCTTTTTTTTTATAGATCCAGTCTGCCAGTTGATTTCCAATAAAAGACTTCTGTCCAAGTCCTTCGGAAAAATCCCGGAGTTCTTCCAATGTTTTACCGAATAATGATTCCTTCATATTGGATGGTTCAAACAAAATGGATTGGTAAAGATAAAGAATTAAGTGTATTTTTATTTGCCGGACGGACCGCAATCCGATGCCGGTTTTTGCACGTATTCTTCATGTTCAGGGCACACCGGGGATAATTAAAATTTCAAGAAAAAATGGAAGGATTTCACATTCTTGACTGGATCGTCCTGGGACTTTTCGGAGCCGCTCTTATCGGTATCGTTGTCTGGGTGAGCCGGATGAAAGAAGATACTTCAACGGACTATTTTCTTGCCGGCCGGGATGCCACCTGGCTGGCTATTGGGGCATCTATTTTTGCATCAAACATTGGTTCTGAACACCTGGTTGGATTGGCGGGAGCCGGTGCATCATCAGGGATGGCCATGGCGCATTGGGAAATGCATGCCTGGATCGTGCTCATCCTGGGTTGGGTGTTTGTGCCTTTTTATGCCCGAAGTAAGGTTTTTACCATGCCGGAATTCCTTGAGCGACGGTACAACGCAGGAGCCCGGTCATTTTTATCCATCATCTCATTGGTAAGTTATGTATTGACAAAAGTTGCGGTGACTGTTTATGCCGGAGGAGTGGTGTTCAAACAGGTATTCGGAATTGAAAGCATCTGGGGGATTGATTTCTTCTGGATTGGAGCCATTGGACTGGTGGTGCTTACCGGAGTCTATACGGTGATTGGAGGAATGAAATCGGTATTATGGACCTCCGTTTTGCAAACCCCGATCCTGCTTGCAGGCTCCCTGGTTATCCTGGTCATCGGACTTGTGAAAATTGGAGGCTGGGGGGAACTTATGCTGATCGTTGACAGTAATGTGACAGAATACGGAGATCCCATGTCCAGCCTTATACGCTCGGCTAAAGACCCCGATTTTCCATGGACGGGAGTGCTGTTTGCTTCTGCCATCATTGGCTTCTGGTACTGGTGTACCGATCAGTATATTGTTCAGCGGGTGTTATCCGGGAGAAATCAAACCCAATCAAGAAGGGGTGCCATCTTCGGTGCCTATCTGAAATTATTGCCGGTATTTATTTTTCTCATACCCGGGATGATTGCTTATGGATTGGATCAAAAAGGGATCATACATCTGGGCCAGCATGATGCCGCTTTTCCAACCCTGGTTTCAGAATTGCTGCCCATGGGCGTAAAAGGCCTGGTAGTGGGTGGTTTGCTGGCGGCATTGATGAGTTCACTGGCTTCCTTATTCAACTCTTCATCTGCCTTATTTACAGTGGACTTTTATAAGAAATTCCGACCCGGATCATCAGAAAAACACCTGGTACGGGTTGGCCGTATGGCTACCGCCGTTATTGTAATTTTGGGTGTTTTATGGATCCCGGTAATGAAGGGGTTGGGGAACGTGCTGTACGTTTACCTTCAGGACGTCCAATCTTTGCTTGCCCCCGGAATTGCGGCGGTATTTATGCTGGGAGTTTTCTGGAAAAGAGCTACCCCGGCCAGTGGTCTGTGGGGATTATTAGCAGGTTTTGTACTGGGAATGACCCGGCTGGGTCTGAAGATCTTTGAGGGCCTGTTAAATCATGAAGGATGGCTTTATAAACTCTTCGTGGCGCCAAACTGGTTGCATTATTGTATGTATCTGTTTTTTATCAGCATTGCGGTGATTGTTGGTGTCAGCCTGGTGACCAAAAAAGCGCCGGAAGAAAAACTTAAAGGACTGACCTTTGGCTCTGCCAGCAAGGAGCAACTCAAAGAAACCCGCAATAGCTGGAATCGTTGGGATGTGATCAATTCACTGGTCATTGTAGGAGTGATCGTTGCTTTTTATATTTTTTTCTGGTAATCATGCTAAGTTTAATCCCTGTTTTGAACAAGTGAAATGAGCAGAAAAATATTTGTCATAGGAGTGGATTATGGGACCGATTCGGTACGCAGTGTTATCTATGATACTTCCGATGGATCTGAAATAGCAAGCTCAGTATTTGAATTTCCACGCTGGAAGGACCGTCTGTTTTGTGATCCTAAAAAAAACACCTTCCGGCAACATCCCCTGGATTATGTTGAAGGACTTGAATTTACCATCAGGGAACTGGTCTCAAAACTTAAAGGACGCGATGTCTCAAGTATTGTGGCCATGTCTTTTGACACAACCGCCTCAACTCCCGTAGCTGTAAATGCAGACGGGATACCGCTGTCTTTGACCCGGGGTTTTGAAGAAAATCCGAATGCCATGTTCATCCTGTGGAAAGACCATTCGGCAATTCGGGAGGCTGAAGAAATAAATCAACTGGCAAAATCCTGGAGTGGTGAGGACTTTACCAGATACTCGGGCGGGGTCTATTCACCTGAGTGGTTTTGGGCTAAAGTGTTGCATGTTTTAAGAGTGGATGATGGTGTCAGGAGGAATGCCGTTTCCTGGGTCGAACACTGTGACTGGATGCCCGCCCTGCTTACCGGAAATACCAATCCCTTGAATATGAAGCGATCAAGGTGTGCTGCAGGCCATAAAGCCATGTGGAACGAGAGTTATAACGGACTGCCATCAGAGGAGTTTCTGACAAGACTGGACCCTTTACTTTTGGGGATCAGGGGGAAATTATATACGGAAACACATACTACTGAAGTTGCAGCTGGAACTTTGACAAAGGAATGGGCTGAGAGATTAGATCTTCATCCCGGAGTGGTAATAGGAGTAGGAGCCATTGATGCCCATATGGGAGCTGTTGGCGCTGAAGTGAAACCCGGTTATATGTGCAAGGTGCTTGGAACATCCACATGTGATCTCCTGGTCGCCCCGGGGGAAGCGTTCGGTGAAACTATAGTTCATGGGATCTGTGGCCAGGTGGATGGTTCCATTATACCCGGTATGATTGGACTGGAAGCGGGACAATCTGCCTTTGGAGATGTTTATGCCTGGTTCAGGGATCTGCTCATGTGGCCTTTGGAACATTTCAGCATGTCGGAGGAAAAGGACTGTGACAGTTTTAAAGAGAGAACAGAAGAAAACCTGATCCGGAAGTTGTCTGAAATGGCCGAAAAAGTGGATCCAGAGGAATCTTCTGTACTTGCAGTGGACTGGTTTAACGGGCGCCGGACTCCTGATGCCAACCCTTTAGTAAAGGGGGCCATTACCGGATTGACACTTGGCTCAGATGCTCCGGCCATCTTCAGGGCCCTGGTCGAATCCACGGCCTATGGTTCAAAGATGATCATTGAGCGGTTCAGGTCGGAAGGTATTGAGATTAAGGGCATCATTGCTATGGGTGGCATTGCGAAAAAATCACCCTTTGTTATGCAGGTGCTTGCAGATGTTTTAAACATGCCCATTCAGGTTGTGAGGGCTGAACAGGCTTGCGCCCTGGGCTCTGCCATGGCCGCCTCGGTGGTTGGAGGAGTTCATTTTAGCCTGCAGGATGCCCAGATAGCCATGGGAAATGGTATTGAGACCGGGTATTTTCCGGATCCCCAAAATGTTGAAATCTATAAAAAGACCTATACCCTGTATGGGAAATTTAACTCTTTTATTAATGAAGTATCTGCATAATCATATTAATCTGAATTGGTTTCCTGATAAGGGATGGTAATTGATGGGGCTGTATCAAAAATCAGATTACATATCATTCCTGCGAAAGCAGGAATCCATAAGAGTCTGATTTTCAAATTACAATGATTCCGTATCAAGTACGGAACGATGCTATTAGGTTGCTTTTGAGACAGCCCCTCCAATTGTATGAGAGCAATAAGGTATTCTTATAATATTTATTTCAAATCCGAATTGACGTTAATTATATGAAAACTTTCATGAAGACACTGAATAAAATAATTTTTATCACAAGCATACTGATCTTCTCAGCATGTAAGCCAACAAAAGTTAAGAAACCGGATTATCCCATTCAGCCTGTACCATTTACCTCGGTGAGGCTGACTGATGCGTTCTGGGCGCCACGAATCCATAAAAACCATGAAGTGACCATTCCAATTGCTTTTAAACAATCGGAAGAAACAGGCAGGATTAAGAACTTTAAGATAGCAGGAGGTCTTGAGACGGGAGAATTTTGCTCCAAGTATCCATTTGACGATTCAGATGTCTTTAAGATCATTGAGGGAGCCAGTTATTCACTCCGGACAAATCCGGATCCCAAACTGAATGATTACCTGGATTCCCTGATCGGGTATATTGCAGAAGCCCAGGAGGAGGATGGCTATCTTTATACCTACAGAACCATTATGGGGGATGATTCCCACCCCTGGATCGGCAGCAACCGGTGGGAGAAAACCCACCTGCACAGCCACGAACTTTATAACATTGGTCATATGTACGAAGCTGCTGTCGCACATTACCAGGCCACAGGCAAAACAAGCTTGCTGGATGTGGCCATCAAATCAGCAGATCTGGTGTATGAGGATTTTGGCTGGGGCAAACTTGAAGACTATCCCGGCCACCAGGAAATCGAGATCGGACTGATTAAACTCTACCGTGTAACGGGGGAAGAAAAGTATTTGAACCTGGCAAAATTTTTCCTGGATGTGAGAGGGAAGGGAGAAGCTTATAACCAGGCCCATGAACCGGTGGTGGAACAGGATAAGGCAGTAGGACACGCAGTACGTGCAGCATACATGTACTCAGGCATGGCCGATGTTGCGGCTTTGACAAATGACAGGTCCTATAGCGATGCCATTATGAAGATCTGGGAAAATATTGTGCACTATCAGATATATATTACCGGCGGCATTGGGGCCACAGGGGGGAATGAAGGATTTTCCGAGCCCTATGCGCTTCCGAATATATCGGCCTACTGTGAAACCTGTGCCTCCATTGCCAATGTCTTCTGGAATTACCGGATGTTCCTTCAGGAAGGCCATGAAAAATTTTATGATGTACTGGAACGGACTCTGTATAACGGTGTGTTGTCAGGTGTATCCCTGACCGGTGACCTGTTCTTTTACCCCAATCCCCTGGCCTCTGCCGGACAATACAAACGTCAGGAGTGGTTTGGCTGTGCCTGTTGCCCCTCAAATATTTCCAGGTTTGTACCTTCTTTACCCGGCTATATTTACGCCACTTCTGAAGACGGGATCTATGTAAACCTGTATGCTGCAAATGAGGCCAAAGTTGATGTCAGGGGAAATTCAGTTAAAGTTGTCATGGAAACCTTATTTCCCTGGGATGGCCAGGTAGATATAGATCTGGATCCGGATGAGGAGAAACGGTTTACACTGATGCTGAGAGTGCCGGGTTGGGCCCGGAATGAAGCCATTCCCGGTGGTCTTTACAATTTTATGGAAAGAAATAATGATCCTGTGCAAATCACTGTAAATGGAAAAATGCTTCCGGTGGATGAATCCTCCGGGTATATCCGGATTAATAGAAAGTGGAAAAAAGGAGATCGTATTTCACTGAACCTGCCCATGCCTGTGAGGCGAATTATGGCGCATGAAAAGATTGAAAGCAATACCGGGAGATTTGCCATCCAGCGCGGTCCTTTGGTTTATTGCCTGGAATGGCTGGACCAACCTGATCATCGGGTATTTAACCTGATGGGGAATAAAGAAAGTGTGTTTTCAACGGAGTTCGATTCAACCATGCTGGGGGGAATACAGAAGATCTGGTTTGAAGGCCTGCACTTTTCAAAAGATGAGACTGGTAATTTCCGTCACAATCGGGCTGTTGTTACCGCCATTCCATATTACGTATGGGCCAACCGTGAACCCGGGGAAATGATGGTGTGGATCCCCTTTGAGGAAAAGGCTGTGGAAGAAAATATGGCTTTATACCTGAAAGAGAAGTGATGGATCTATTTGCCTTCCTACAATCAGACCTGGGGCTGTCTCAAAAGTCAGATTACATATCATTCCAGCGAAAGCAGGAATCCATAAGAGCCTGATTTTCACATTACAAAGATTCCGTATCAAGTACGGAATGATGCCATTAGGTTGCTTTTGAGACAGCCCCAGGTCATGACCTCACTGTACAGTATTCCGGCAGCATACAAAATCAGACTTACAGAGGGATGATCTGGCCTTCAAATGCAATTTTGAATCCATTTTTAACAACCACTTTATATGCTTCGCTGGTTTCCTGAAGAACCGGATTGGTATGGTTGAAATGAATGAAATGGATCTTTGAACGGTCTTCCGGATCCAGTTTATCAAAGACATCCATGCTATGTGAAATGGTAGGGTGGGGGATCTTTGACATGTTTCTTCCGGGCAATTCTTCCCCGCTGAAAAAAGTGCCGTCAATAAAGGCATGATCAGTACCTTCAACCTCTTTAAGAATATCCGGACCCCAGGTTTCCCACCGGTCAATATCGGGAACATACAGCAAGGTTTTTTCCGGTCCCCTGATACGGACTC
>CAYOFK010000035.1:0-2544 GCA_964403185.1 uncultured Rikenellaceae bacterium
GCTATAATTTCATGAGACAGGTTCTGGTTTTAGTATTTTATCCCGGTAGGATACTCAAAAAAAATGTATTCCGGTCGTTGAAATCAACATTGGCTGCATTCCTCAGGATAATTTTCAGTATGTTCGCATGTATAAAACCAGTCACAAGTGAGGATTGTATTCTTGTTATTATTCAATAGTGCCTGCATGACCTTATTCGGGCAGCCGGCAGTGAGCGGTTATGCTGAAATTGGCAATTCCCCTGTTCTTGGAACCTTTGGGACATTTGCAATGATTCCGGAATATAAGGTACATGGGTTGGCGGTTGAAACAGGAATAAGCTTACTCGGGTCGGGGCAAAAGGAAACTTTGCTTGATGCAGTTATGCTGAGAGGGAGTTATGCCTTTAGTGTAAAGCAAAACCCTTTAGGCCTGGCACTGGGATATATATGGAAGCAACCCTCAACAGAACTCAGGGAGACAAACATCTACCTGAGTGTAGATTACGGCCTGAAACACTGGTATTTCCTGTTGGGAAACAATTTCAGGACCTACCGGTTGAGCGGGAATTATCGTGAAGAACAGGGATTCAGCCGGGAAGATTCCCGGATCAGGGAGTCGTGGAACCTGATGTACAGGGTTTCATTCTCTGTAAATGCCCCACAAAAATCATGGAACCTGATCACGACGATCACCAATGTGGATTATTTCCTTATTGAGCAGGAAACCAATCCGCTTTTCAACCTCAGGGGTTTATACAAACCCAGGCAGGATCTGGTTCTTTTCATGGAAGCCTGGTATAAAACTTCAGGAATGCTGAACATACAGGTCAATCATTACGGGTTCCAATTCAGATTTGGAGTTACATGGGATATTTAAAAAAATACCGGACTGGCCTGAAGACAGGACTGTTGGTGGGTGCACTCTTGCCTGCCGGTTGTATTGGGGATGCTGATCTGACCGGTTTCCTGTATTCCTCCGCCGGTGTCAACAAACGGTTTGAAGAATCCATAAATCATGTTTCCGCCCTGAGTCTTAAACCTGCTGTGGAAGCAACCGACACTAATGCATACGCATTTATGGCCATCGGCGATGTACACGTTGGGGGAACTGAAAACCTTGGTTTATTCCTCGATAAAGCTGCCGGTGGGGATGCTTTATTTTTCGCTATTGCCGGTGACCTTTCCACAGGCAAGAAGGAAGATATGCTCGTGATGAAAAATTTCCTGAACAGCCACGCATCTGTTCCTTACTACCCCGTAACCGGCAATCATGATCTGTATTTTGATGGATGGCCATCATTCATTCAATATTTTGGTCCCTCAACCTATTTCTCGACGGTTCGTTGCCGGGACACCTCAGATCTTTTTATTTTTCTTGATTCCGGTTCTGCTACGCTTGGAAAGGACCAGGCCAACTGGCTGAAGAACCTGCTTAAACAAGAAAGATCAAATTTCAGGTATTGCATCATTGTCACCCATACAAATTTGTTCCGGTCACGCAGGACCACCAGCACCAATCCACTGGTGGATGAATTGTATTTTCTTATGGACCTGTGTATCGACTATAATATTGACATGGTGATTACCGGGCATGACCACCGTCACTCGGAAGAACAGTTCGGTCATACTACATTTGTTATCCTGGATGCCCTGCTGGATGGTTATAAATATGCCAGTTATTTAAAGTTGGAGGTCTCTGAACAGGGGATCGATTATCAATTTTTTTCTGTTAATCCTTAGTCTGACAGCCGCTTAGCGTTCTAGTAGCCAATAGCCGCTAAGCGCTTTGGAATAACCGCTTAGCGCTTTGGAATAACCGCTTAGCGCTTTGGAATAACCGCTTAGCGCTTTGGAATAACCGCTTAGCGGATTACAATACCGGCAAGCGGTTGGGCGCTTAGCGGATTATCATCAGAAAATATGAATTTTCAAGAAGATTTTACATATCATTTATTTAATCGCAGCAATGAATTGCTGTATTATAATAACGATAACTATGAATACTTTATCGAAAAAATTAAAAAACTTATAGTACCCGTAAGTGATATATTAGCATGGTGTTTGCTACCCAACCATTTTCATTTCCTCTTAGTGGTTAAACCAGAGGGCACTGAACTTACTAATGAAAACCACAGACCAAATACCCAACTCCTGTCAAAAAACCTTGGTACACTTTTAAGCTCATACACACTTGCACTAAACAAAAAGCAAAACCGAAAGGGTGCATTATTTGCACATCACACAAAAGCAAAGGCACTGAATTTAGCTGGCATTAATTATCCGGAGATTTGTTTTAATTATATCCACCAGAATCCTGTACTAAGCGGGTATGTAAAAAAACCTGCAGATTGGGAATATTCGTCATATAAGGCTTTTTTAAAGAATCGATCTGATGGTATTGTCAATATCAAATTAGCTGAGGAGATGATCCATTTTGACAGTCAAAATTTTGCGGATTGGTCAAATTTCATGCTTAACGAAAATCTAATCAAACAAATACACTGAAACAAAGCCGCCTGGTATCCTTTAGCCGCTTAGCGCTTTGGAAGCGCTTAGCGGATCA
>CAYOFK010000035.1:2644-19074 GCA_964403185.1 uncultured Rikenellaceae bacterium
CACAACGCTCTGGTATCTTATAACCGCTTAGCGCTTTGGAAGCGCTTAGCGGATTACAACACCACTCTGGTATCCTATAACCGCTTAGCGCTTTGGAAGCGCTTAGCGGATCACACAACGCTCTGGTATCTTATAACCGCTTAGCGCTTTGGAAGCGCTTAGCGGATTCACAACTGGGACATGCGGCCAAGGTCTTCATTACCAGAGGTTTCTGATCCTTTCTTTCACCTCATATGGATCCGGATCGATATCAAAAACGAGATGGGGTTTCAAAAAATACAGTTCATGTTCTTCAGCAAAACACTTCTCCCCGCCCCCGGTGATGTTTAGCATTATCAGTGCCTCCCTGTTAATAACACCCTTTTCCACATCCTTTATTAATGTGGCTGTTGCCACAGCAGCAGCAGGATGAATATCAATACCCTCTGATCCTTCAAACAAGTCTGCAGCAATTTCTGCTTCTTCATTAGTCGCCACCGGTACCGAACCTCCGGCATCTTTCATGGCATCATACAGACCACCAGTGATTGGATAGGGTGGTTTCCGGTTTGATAATACCTTGGCTCTTATCTCCTCAACCTGTTTCCGGGCCAGATCATCATCCAATGGCAGCATAGCCCTGGAATCCGCTTCCCAGGCATCCCGGATGGGTGTAAATGGGTGGTTTTGAGAAACCATTAATTTCATTTTATTGTTCCCAAATCGACCGTCCTCAATCAACCGGAGGTTAGCTTCCCAGGCTGCAATGGCCCCGGTGCCGCTTCCAACCGCCTGGTAATAATAATCCGGGATCCGGCCAATAGTGGTTACCGCCGAAAGAACAGTAGTGCCCATACCATCACGGCGGGCTACATTCCTGGCTCCTCCCTCCGCTACGAACCCAGGGACTTTTGCTGCAATATTGGAAAGATGAATGGCATCAAAGTAGTCGCTTCCAGTCCTGCTGATTACCAATTTCACTGATTCATTAACAGGCTTATCAAACCAGAGGCTGTTAATATTGTCCTCAGGTACACAAAGCAATAACGGAATATTGTTATCGGAACAAACTTTGGCAAAAGCCCGGGCGGTATTCCCGGCCGAGGCCACAATAAGGACCTCACTGTGATTGGAAGACATCCTTCCGCATACCGAATAGGCTTCGGTTTCCTTAAAGGAACAGGTTTTCATTATGGCTCCCTTTTCGGGCCAGTAGCCGCTGAAGGTGATCCATAAACCGGTCATACCAAGCTCCCTGGCAAGCCCTGTGCTTTTATAGGTAATGGGAGGCGCCGAACCATCAAGCATTCGTCTTATTGGCAACCAGTCAGCAAACTTATAAAAGCCCCATGAGTCGTCTTTCAGGTTTAGCTGCTTTTGTTCATAAAGTGCCCTTATCAGGGTTGTTCCTTTCTCCCCGGGGGCTTCCAGCATCCATCCGGAATCCTTAAATATTTTACCCGAAGCAACTGATTGCAGTGTATAGCCGGTTGGTTTAAATAAAGGAGTCATATACAAGTATTTTTAGTACCTGGTAAAATTAAGGATTAATTTATTTCCGGTATATTTAAACCCGGATTGTTTAAATGACCTTCATGGAAAAACATGAGTTGAGATTTCTTTTAATGCTACTGATTTCAGGCATCATCCTTTTCCAGGCATGTAATCAGACTGAATATCCAAAACGTGAAATGCGGGCGGTATGGGTGGCTACTGTGCGCAATATCGACTGGCCCTCAGAACCAGGATTGCCGGTAAGGCAGCAGAAAAACGAAATAACAGCACTTCTGGATCAGCATAAAGCCAACGGAATGAACGCTATCGTATTCCAGGTACGACCCGGATGTGATGCACTGTATGCCTCAGCTCTTGAACCATGGTCGCGCTGGCTCACAGGCATCCAGGGTGAAGCGCCCGAACCGTTGTATGACCCGCTTCAAATGTTCGTGGATGAATGCCGGAAACGAAACATGGAATTACATGCCTGGTTTAATCCTTACCGGGCAGTGGTAAATTTCGCGGAAAATCCCATTGATTCAAACCATGTGGCCAGCAGACATCCGGAATGGATATTAACCTATGGGGATAACCGGTACCTGAATCCGGGGTTGCAGGAGGTCCGTGATTATGTGTGCAATGTTGTGGCCGATGTGGTGCGCCGGTACGACATTGCTGCCGTACATATGGATGACTATTTCTACCCATACAAAATTGAAGGACAGGAATTTCCTGATGAGGAAGCTTTCCTGAATTTTCCCGATGGATTCCTTCCGGAACAAAAGGAAGACTGGCGTCGTCACAACGTGGATCTGATCATCAAACAACTGCAGGATACCATAAAATCCATCAAGCCCTGTGTACAATTAGGGATCAGTCCCTTTGGTGTCTGGCGTAACAAGGATAAAGATCCTGCAGGTTCTGAAACTGCTTCAAAGCAAACCAACTATGACGACCTGTATGCAGATATCCTCCTGTGGCTGAAGGAGGGGTGGATCGATTATGTGGTCCCCCAGGCCTACTGGCATATCGGATTTGAGATTGCCGATCACCAAAAGATCGCAGAATGGTGGGATTCCAATTCGTTCAACCGTAATTTGTATATCGGGAATGGGGTTCACCGGTTTGACAGGAAATCCAAAACAAAGCAATGGCGCAGTTCAAAGGAACTGGTTAAACAACTCGAACTGGATCGCAACCTGAAGAATGTCTCCGGGAATTTTTATTTTAATTCAAGAGCCTTCCAGAGAAACCCTGTGAAGTTGAATAAGGCCATTCAGAAAAAGATCTACCCCTACCCTGCCCTGATACCTGTAAATCCGGCATTACCGGTGATAAGGCCCGAACCACCCGTGAATTTACAATTCACACCAGAAGGAAAGGAAATCAAGATCACCTGGGATCCCGGATCCGCAAATACCTGGTATTATGTGGTGTATTGTTTCAGGAAAAAAGATGAGATCGATCTTTCAGATCCAACTAAGATACTTTCTATTACGATGGAACCGGGGATCAGTGTGTCAAAAAAGGATTATAGGAACAAGAACAAGTTCCTAATTACTGCCGTAAGCAGAACTCATCATGAGAGTAAAGCTTCCGTAGAAATTATGATCAGTGAGCAGGGAGCAATTGGCAATCTGAAATGTGTTTTTTCAGTATTCAGGTAACAGATTTTGCGTAGGTATGATTCTTTCTTTTTGTACTTTTCAGATATGTTATCTCCCGGTATTGTCATATATCTTTTTACAGAATTAGAATCCTGAAGGGATTCAACTTTGAATAACCCGGTACAAGCCAAAGTGATAACTTTGGTGCAGTGCCGGGTACTGGATAGCTACATATAAGCAACCTAATGGCATCATTCCGTACTTGATACGGAATCTTTGTAATGTGAAAATCAGGCTCTTATGGATTCCTGCTTTCGCAGGAATGATATGGAATCTGACTTTTGAGACAGCCCCCATTTAAATTCATGTCAATTACAAGCTTTGTGCTAATTAGAGTTTGCTTAATACATAGAATAGGACAAGCGACTTTAAAAGTCGCTCTACAGGCTGTCAGCAATTTGTTTTAAAGCAATAATACAATTTAACAATTTGACAATCTTTCTTCCCATTATTCCAACATTCCTATTTTCCATTATTATTTGTTACCCTTATTGTGAAGCATAACACTGCAGACAGAAAATTCATAAATGGAGTCGTATTCCGGCTTTTGGTTCCGGGCTAAGACTGTTGGATACGGCACGCAAGAGAGAAATACATCAGTGACCCCGGTCTGCCGGCTTACAGCCGTCCGACCGGTAAACGAGAACGGGTTCCATTTACCCGTCTGACCGCATAAAGCGGGCGGAAGGGTGAATTTATCAAAAGAGGATAACCTGCTAACCTTCCTGCTTCTTCTCCAGTTTCACAGCCGTACCATAAGCCAGGAGTTCTGCAGAGCCCTGCATGATGGCGGAAGTGGTAAATCTGATACAGACGATCCCATCCGCACCAAGTTCCCTCGCATGGGTCATCATCCGGTCCAGGGCCTGTTCCCTGGATTCGGCAATCATCTTGGTATATTCATCAATTTCCCCGCCAACAATGTTGCGCAATCCGGCCATGATGTCTTTGCCTATATGCCGGGCCCGGATGGTATTGCCTTTGACCAGTCCAAGTGTTTCAATGATCTTATGATCTGTAAATTCGTCTTGAGTAGTTACCAGCATGATGAGGTGATTTATTTATCAACGTTTTTAGAATAATAGTCGTCTTCCTTGTTTTCCATGCGGTCTTTCACCACTTTGGCAAAAAGCAGGCCAAATCCTGCAAGGGCAACGAATCCAATGATCCCGTAAGGAAAAGCCGCCACAATGCCAATAATGACCACAACCAACCAGACCACTGCAACAATCCCCAACAAGATGTAACCCAGATATTCCATAATTCTGTATTTATTTAATGAATTGTATGCTAAGTTAGGAAATATTTCAATGTGAATTTAAACTGACAGGATTAAAGTCCCGTAGGACGAAGATCCATGATGATGAATATAAGGGCCCACCGGATGAAGATATCCACAATAGAATTTTTTAAACTGACGGGCAGATTTATCTTTGTATTCCTGTTCAGATAACGCAACCATTAAATATGCTTATTGTACTCCTGATAATATTGATCCTTGACCTGCTTGCCTTCAAGGGACTCTTACACCTCCTGTCCCGAAAAGATAAACGCACCAAATTGGTATTTATCATCTTTTACTGGATTATACCACTTGGGTTATTTACTGCAATGTTCATTATATTAAAACTTGCAGATAAGACTTTCGGCATCCGGAATCAATATCATCTGTACCTTGTTGCCAGTTTGTTTGTTCTGTTTTATTTACCTAAACTGGTGTTTATTGCATTCCACATTACCGAAGATCTGACCAGGGGAATCCGGTGGGTCTGCCGGAAGCTTTTCAAAGGGAGACAAATTGAAAAGGATCCGCCAAAAGCTTCGATCAGCAGGCTCGATTTCATTACCCGAACGGGATTGTTCGTCGCCACTTTACCCTTTATGTCAATCCTTTGGGGAACCGCCTCCACCCGGTTCAATTATAAAATATTCCGGCAAACGCTTCATTTCAAAAACCTGCCGAAGGCTTTTGACGGTTTAAAAGTTGTGCAGATATCAGATCTGCATATAGGAAGTTTCTATGGCCATTACCGGGAGCTGGAAAAAGCCGTTAAGCAGATCAACGGCCTGCAGCCTGACCTGATCGTGTTCACCGGTGACATGATAAACGACAATGCCAAAGAACTTCTCCCGTGCAAAGAGATACTGAAACGACTGTCTGCTCCAATGGGAGCATTTTCCATTCTGGGCAATCACGATTACGGGGATTACCACAAATGGCCGTCTTCTTCAGCCAAGAATAATAACTTCATGGAACTATTAAAGTACCAGGAAGAATCAGGCTTTCAGATATTAAGGAATGAATCCGTTCGTCTGGAAGCAGGTTCTCAACAGATTGCGCTTATAGGTGTTGAGAACTGGGGACAACCACCATTCGCACAGTATGGAGATTTTGAAAAGGCGCACCAACCGGTCCGTGACCTCCCATTTAAAATGTTACTTTCACACGATCCCAGTCATTGGGATGCCGAGATCCTCAAAAAAACCAATGTAGATCTTACACTGTCAGGTCACACCCATGGGTTCCAGTTTGGCCTTGAAGTTGGCACTCTGAAATGGAGTCCTGTTCAGTTCATGTACCCCAGGTGGGCCGGCATGTATAAAGACGGCGATCAGCGCCTTTATGTGAACCGTGGTTTGGGATGCATTGGTTACATGGGCCGTGTCGGTATCTACCCGGAAATCACATTGATCGAACTTCAAACCTTAAAATGATATCTGCTTCCGCATTCCATTTTTTTATTTATTAAAATCCGGATATGTTTCTGTCAGAAAAATGTCTATCTTAATATTTCTTTTTATACTCTAAACAGGTAATCTAATAATCGATTCAATTATTATGAAAAATTGTCTCTTCCGCAGAAACCGTATTTTCATTCTTATAACCTTTTTCATGTTCACAACAGGTGTGTTGTATGCCCAACCCCTGAGTTCAAGAATAGCGAGTTACGACATCTCTGTAACCCTGGATCCCGATGAAAAACTTCTTAATGGAGATATGGTATTAACCTGGAAAAATCCTTCACAAGACACCATTTATGAGCTTCAGTTTCATATGTACCTGAATGCTTTTAAAAATACTGAATCTACGTTCTCGAAAGACTCCGGAGGACAGCTTAGAGGAGTATCTGTCAATACATCCGATCCAAAAGTTTGGGGTTGGGTGGATATTGAAAGTATGGAAACTGCTGAAGGGTTTAACCTAACCCCTTTCATGCGGTTTATCCAGCCTGATGATAATAATGATAAAGACCGGTCGGTCTTAGCTGTTACTCTGAGTGAGCCGGTGTTACCTGAGGAAACCTTAGTCTTAAAAATTAAGTTTACATCAAAACTACCTCGCATTTTTGCCAGAACCGGATATAGTGGGGACTTCTACCTTGTTGGGCAATGGTTCCCAAAGATTGGTGTCTATGAACCTGCAGGAATGCGCTATTCCACCGAGGGCCAATGGAATTGCCACCAGTTTCATGGTAACTCAGAGTTCTACGCCAACTTTGGCGTGTATGAAGTAGACATTACTCTCCCCGAATCCTTTATAGTAGGAGCCACGGGGATTCTTCAAAACAGGGTGGATCATGAAGATGGGACCAAGACCCTTTCCTACCTCGCTGAGGATGTGGTAGATTTTGCCTGGACCGCCTCACCTTTTTATCGGGTTTTTGAAGACCAATGGAATGATGTGCAGATCCGGGTTTATCTTCAGCCCGAACATTACCAGCTTGCAAGGCGGCATTCTTATGCGGTAAAAGCAGCCCTCGACTATTTTGATCAACACCTCGGAACCTATCCCTACCCAATTATATCGGTGATAGACCCACCCCTGCATGCCATGGGAGCCGCTGGTATGGAATATCCTATGTTTATCACTGCAGGTTCACTCTGGGGCCTCCCGGATGAGGTAAGAGGTACAGAGTTGGTAACCATCCACGAATTCGGACACAATTATTTCATGGCTATTTTGGCAACCAATGAATTTGAAGAAGCCTGGCTTGATGAAGGCATGAATTCCTATTATGAAGCCCGCATCATGGATTTTACCTATGGTGTGAACACGTCCTTCGTTGGTGCCAAAGTTTTTCATATCGGGGATGTTGAGTACCAAAGATTATCCTATGCAACCAGCACAAATCCAAAAGTAGCTGAAATTTACAGGGCGGCCTGGGAATACCCGCAAGGCGGTTATGGCACCATGTCATACAACAAACCGGCAACCATGCTGGCTACCCTTGAACGGTTGGTAGGTATTGAAACCATGAATGAAATTATGAAAACCTATTATGAACGGTGGAAATTCAAACATCCGTGTACGGATGATTATTTAGCGATAGTAAATGAAGTGGTTACTAAAAATCATGGGACGAAATTTGGGGATAACATGGATTGGTTCTTTGAGGCATTTCTTTATGGTTCAGATGTGTGTGATTACAGGGTTCGTAGTATCAGTTACCGGGAAAAGGATCCTCCCCATGGAATCCATGAGATCAACGGTAATAAAATGATCTATGAGGAATCTGACTTTGAAACCACTCAGTACATTTCAAGAATAGTCCTGGAGCGTCTGGGTGAAATCATCATACCATTGGAAGTTCTGATCCGTTTTGATAATGGTGATGAATTACTGGAAACATGGTGGGATGCTTCCAGGACCAGGGAGTTTAGATACGAGCGACCTGAGAGAATCGAGTCAGTACAAATCGACCCAGATATGAAAATCTTAATGGATATTAACATCCGGAATAATAGTAAAACTTTTAAGCCAGACCATAAAGGACTCTGGAAAATGACACTGAAATTCCTCTTTCTCCTTCAGAATGCCATGATGCAGTTATCTCTATTTACCTGACCTGCAAATCCTTAAACCCATGAATATCTTTCAAGCCTACCTGTGCGGTTTCAAAACCATACCAAGATCACTGAAGATGATCAGTTTTATCTATTGCATTGTTTTCATACTTGCTGTGCTGGTTGCCTTACCTTTTCTGACCTCACTTAAATCAGCGGCCGGTCCATCAATAGCCACAGAGCAACTAACCACAGATTTTAATTATACTGTGATTCAGGAGCTATTTTTAGCTAAAGATTTCAGCTTTCCCATACATCTTAACCAGGCAATATGGATCCTGTTTCTTTACACAGTCCTGAGTATTTTTCTGACGGGTGGCATTCTATCCAATCTTAAAAATGCGGGTGACAGCTTCCGCATTAAAAGCTTTCTTTATAACAGTGCACACTATTTTATCCGCTTCCTGAAGTTGACTTTCTACACCTTGTTGATCCATCTTTTCTTTGCCATTATTATCTACTTGCCATTTTACTTCATAGTAAATGGGGAGGCCGGTTCCACAGCTACAGAGAAATGGTTCTTTCAACTGTTTATAGTCTTTTTGGGTATTCACATCATTCTGGCCATTTTCCTGATCATTGTGACCGACTATACAAGGTTCAGAATGGTAAAAGATGATACGCCGAAGGTTCTGAAATCCCTATGGTCTGCAATCCGTTTTGTAGTAAAAAGATTTTTTTGTACCTATGGACTATATTTATTTCTGCTAGTACTACCTCTCTTACTGTTTTATGGTATGGTGGTTATTTATCCTAACATTATTGCCAGAACCGGCTGGGTGATCCTCCTGGTTTTTATCTTACAGCAAATCTTTATCTGTCTTCGAATAGCTTTCAGAATCTGGACATTTTCGAGTCAATTTGAGTATTATTTGAAACAATCTGTCCAGGTGCAAAGGCCTGTTTGAGATTTCTTCTAATAAGAACTTCAATAAATAAGAGGTTGATAGATTGTCAATTATCTTCTTCGGGTAGCAGATCCACTACGGGCAGGAGGTTTTGAGGATCGTGTGGCTGCACCGGACCTTACCGACTTGTTGTAATTCTGCGCTTTCTGTGTCCCCCTGGTTCTGGACTGGGCTGACTTATTGAGATTCTCATAATTCCTGCCGGAAGTGGAAGGCTTTGTAACCGGAGATGTTCCTGATACCCTGCGGTCCTGTGATTTCCCGGTCGTGTTTGAAGCTCCGGTCCTTCTGTCCGATTCCCTGCTTTTGATACTCTCCTTTGAGCGATTTGCAGGTTTTGGTTCCCCCTGAGGTTTCCGGGACGGACTGTTATCCTTCCACTCCCCGTTTTCCCTTTTTTGCCATCCATTTTCCGTTCTCCTGTGAATGTTGCCTTCTGTATCCGCATAGACGTTATTCTTTCTCGGAATTCCGTTTCCGGATTTACGGACCTGATCTTTTGAAGTAATGGTATTCCGTGCCGTTGGTGGTGATCTGCGAGAACTTTTAGCCGTTGACTTCACACCGGTAGCCCTCTTTGAATACACATTGTTGGAATAGGCTTTTGGTTTTCCCGCCCTGCTCCCCTGGTAGTATCCGGCCCTGACCCCGGCTGCATACCCGCGATGATATCCCCGGGCATAGCCATGACGGTACCCGTAATGATACCCTGCAGGTCCCCAGTATCCCCGGTAATAGGGACTGCCCCATCCATAACCATAATGAAACCATCCATGACTGACCCCAAAAGAAAACCCCCATCCGGTATACGGATTGTAATGCACTCCGAAGCCATAGGTTACAGGCCTGGGATAATAATAAGTTCCGTACCAGGGCCTGTAGTAATATCCGGTGCCATAAACCACACAGCCATGATATGCATAGGAACCAACATAGCCCGGTGTATAGCCTACATAAACCACATCGGGCGTATAATCGTATATATATACATATTTAACATTATAAACAGGTGATTCGGGAGGAATACTTTGAACCTCGGTGGGAACTTCCACACAAACTTTCCAGGGTCCGGATGGATTTCCGGAAACGAACCATACGGCATCATCGCAACAGTAGTAGAGATCATCAATGCGCAGTACCGATTTATCCGTGTTTTCCGCATAAAACACTGAGGTGCCGCCAATGGCTACAAAGGAGGGATCCCCGTCGTAGTTTACCTCAAGGGAAGCTTTGTGCCGGTCAATTTCAGCAGTTTGCGGAACGGTATTGTCCAATAATGCCTCCTTCGACTCGGGTGTTCCCGACACTGAGGAACGGACGCTGCCGATATCCGCACCTTCAGGAATACCTGAAAAATCTCCGGGAAGCTGATCATTTGAAATAAATTCCCATTGATTATCAGTTAAAGAACCTGAGGCATACCATCTTCCGGCTATCAATACATAGTACATTTGGGTATTGATATCCATCAATATATCGTTTTCAGTATTACTCATATATAGCAAATTGGTCCCTTCAATGGCCCTGTATTGAGGTTCTCCTTTCGACTGCAACAATTCTGCAGGTTTGGTACGCACGTAAATATTTGATGCAGTGGCCACTGCACTATTATCCATGTCCTCAGACTTTTCTTTCCGGGCTTCGATTTGCTCCATAAACTCAACGAGGTCCCCGGGAACATTCAGATCGCGCCTCCAACTGTTTTGAAGATTGTCCGAACTATGCCAGTTCTGGTCGCCATACAAATAGTACCTTGATCCGGAAGCATTTATGGCAACAAAAAATGGAGTATTTACCACATATGAATAGGATTCCAGTCCTTCAATCTCCTGGAGAATCGGATCCCCGTCAATGGGAACCAGCACCGAAGGGTTTGTCTCAAAGATTATTTCAGGAGCTATGTTATTCAGGCTTTCGGATCCTTTCGAAGCCGGATCATCTATGGCAAGTTCGGCCAGAAGGCGATCGAGGGAGAAGCTAAGGGTCCATTTTGGAATATGGCTTTCCAACAGAGATGTTAATTGCTCCAGGTCCTGCTCCCCTGCTTCCGGGAATTTAATGGACTTTACTTCCAGTTCCTTCAGGACAACCATGCGTGTATCACGGTCTGTGTCCACTCTGCAATCAAACCATGCCGCACCAAAAACAGGTTTGCCGGTACTCTTCAAAGTCACAGCCAATGCAGCGCGTGCTTCCAGTTGATCGCCGGAGAATCTTTCGATTTGGGGCTGGTAAATAACCACGGTGGCTTTATTTGTTTTAATTTCTCTTGGCCAGGCTTCATCAGCCCTGCCGGAAAAAGAACTTGATAATAATAAGAATAACAAACAAGCCAGATACGAAAACACTGATTTTTTATTCATATGTGAATGGGGTAAATATTCGGTTAAATTATCTCGCAAGTTAATAAATTCGCCACGGATGCACGAATTAAAGACGAATCAATCCAATACAAATATCCAGCTTATTGCCATCCAATTTAAACTAAATCAGAATCGTATGGCCATTGAATTACCATTGTAATTATGGTTCTGATAATTAATCCAAAATAATTTATAAATTGCCTGATCATCTGATTGATTTGAATAATTGGCCATCAGCATGCATCTCTACTATCACTTGTATATAACCATATCAAGATTTATTTTCTGCCTTTTCTGTTTTACGTTTCTTACATCCCTGCCTGTTAACGGGCAATCAGGCAGGTATTGGGCACAAGCCCTCAATGAAGAATCGTCAATGCTGGCCGGGGCCGTGGTAGGTGGTGGCGCAGGGAACAGCGCCATCTACTTCAATCCGGCAAATATTGCAGAAGCTGCCAACTCGAAATTTTCCTTTAATGCAGATCTGTTTTCCCTGGATTTTTACAACATCAGGAATGCCCTTGGAGAAGGCCTGCATCTGAAAAGAAGCAATTTCAATGTCCAGCCGCGGTTTATTTCATTTTTATTCACTTCAAAGAAAATAGAAGCCCTGAAGTATCAGATCGCTGCCCTTTCGCGCGAAAATTACAGGTTGCAGATGGCGCAGACCGAAGACCGGATCATGGATATACTCACTTACCTGCCGGGTGAGGAACGTTATTTTGGTAATTTCAGGATTGACAAGCGTTATTCTGATTACTGGGTTGGTGCCGGCGGTTCATACGGATTGTCACGCGGCTTTTCAGTCGGAGCCAGTATGTTTGTTTCTATTAAATCCTTACATAATGAGCAAGTGCAGGATATCACGGCCCATCCACAGTCTGATACAATCTTCGGAGGACCTCAGCCGGTACCATTTTATTCAGCCATCTATTATTTTAATGAATTTGTCCGATATAACAATTACCGGTTGGTTTGGAAACTTGGAGTGGCTTATAAGACCGATAATTTTGGACTGGGTATCAATATCACAACTCCATCGGTATTACTGTGGGCCGACGGAAAAACCGTAATAAGGAATTTAAGACAACAGAACATCATGAACCCGGATGGACAGGAATTCCTTCCCAACTATAACATATCCGATGCACAATATCGGGAAAATGTATCAGCCAATCATAAAGAGCCCTGGTCGGTAGCTCTTGGATTTACATACAGGAAGGCAGAAAGTAATCATTCATTTTTCTCTACGGTAGAATACTTTCATAAGATCAATCCCTATAGAATAGTGGAAGCCAGGGAGAATCCAAATGTGATATTGCCACAGCGGACCCGGAATTATCCTGATAATGAATGGCTGACTATTGTGAGCGGTGCGCGGTCAATTGTAAATGTGGCCTTTGGATACCAATGGGAAGTGAGTGATCACATCCTCCTCCTGGGCGGTTTTAAGACGGATTTCAGTTATGCCAAGAAACTGGATTTGAATGAATTGGAATCCCTAAACCAATATAAAAATCTTGATCTGGATGTTTATCATCTTACCACAGGAGCCCGGTTTGACTTGTGGGGACATACCCTGTTTGCCGGTTTGCAATATGCCTTCGGAGTTGAACGGAACATGCCTTACCTGATAAATATGGCCGATCCGGTTGAATACAGTGAATCTGAGAAGGCAGCTTTGCAAGGCCCGCGCCTGAAACGAATGTCTGTAAGCTACAATGGATTGAGCTTTTACTTCGGGGCCACCTTTAATTTCGGGAATCAAACCCGGGATGAATGAACAAAACGGCGATCATTCAATATTAAAATCACTTATTTTAAGTTTACCGGAAGCACGGATTATGGCATCCTGATTGATGTTCCCGGTCATGCTGAGGCCGATGATTTCGTTATCCCCTGAAATCAGTACCAACATTTCTTTTACGGTTTCTTCTTCCTCAAGACTGAACAGCCGGATGGTTGATCCATCTTCAGTAAACCGTAACATCAGTTCAAAGCCCGAATCTGTTAGTTTATCCTCAAATTCTGAAGCAAAGGTACGGGTGTCCTTTGCCTGTACTTTGCTCATATCTGCAAGGATGATCTTAAGGGATTTCAGGTCCTTAAACATTTCCTTCATCTCCGGATCATCTTTGCTTATGATCATCCCAACCAATCCCGGGGGGATCTTAAAAGTGATTATACCTTCCTGATCTTCATAGGAGCGAATAACTGCCTCTCCTGCCCTGTCAGGATTGCAGGATGAAATGACTATAAGTACTATGATAATGGCGGGTAAAAAGAGAGCATTCCGTTTCATAAGATAAATATCTGTTTATCGATCACCAAAGATACCTCAATTTAAAAACACAATCCATACGTACATTAGCGTATATGATGAACCCATTCTATTTCTTTTCAATGGCCTCCAGATTTTCCAGGCCCTCCACATCCATTGCTTTAGCAATTTTGGATATATTTTTCATGTCAATGATCCCCCTGATGCTTATGAGCACATTCTCACCGGACCCGCCTCCTACCAGGAGGAGTTCTGTAATAAGGCCTTTTTCTTCCCGGATCAGAAATTTCAGATCCTGCTCTGAATCCTTAACAGTCATCAGTTCTTCATATTGGTTGGCAGGAAGGTCTTTCATTAGTTCTATATAGAAATTGACACCCGGATGTTGTTGATCCGAATCATCATCGGTAGCCAGTATACGGATGCTCTTTAAACCATTCATCATATCCTGAAGGCCTGTGTCCTCCGGATCGATATCTGCAAAAAGGCTGAACATTTTGCTTGAAATGTATACTGTGGTGAAGCCTTCCTGCCCCGAATATTTATCAAATAAGCGGTCAACAGGATCTTTCTGAGCCTGTGCAGACATGGAAATCAACACGACTCCAATTAATAAAGTAAATGCTTTAATTTTCATGGAAGTGTTATTTTATATTAAAAATATTATTTCATTGTATATTTTGAGATCATGATTGCCGGATCCTCCAACAGGTCAAAATATTTGAGGGAATTGACGCCACCGGGCAATCTGGAGACAGGCTCCATCCCCTCTCGGGCCTTGTTAAATTCTGCGATCTTCTGCATCCCGGAGGCCCCTTTGCCGTATTTTAATAAAGAGCTGCTCACCGGTTGCGTCCCTTTGTTCATGTGGGATGATACGTAGTACAATATTTTTTTCGATTCCAGGTAGGCCATTTCAGGATCATCGAAAGTATCGGATGGCCCGGACCGCAAGAAACCGAAGTAAACGCCCAATATGATCAGCATTGTGGCAGCCACGCCTGCCAGCCAATACAATTGATTCCTGAAAGATTGGGTTTCTCTTACTCCCCTCATTTCAGATTGCTGAACGGCACGCACGATGTCCCTCTCAAGGTCCTCATCCGGAATAAACTCACCCCTGCTCATTGATCTCCAGGAAAACATATCCCGATCAGCCAGAAACTGTTCCGGCACATCCCCTGCTTTAAAAAAGGCCTCCAGACGAGCTTCCTCCTGAAGTGACGTTTCACCCCTATAATATTTTTTCAACAGATGTTTTGTCTCCTGAATTTTCATGATTATAGAACTTTGTAATCAATTCATCTCTTACTTTTTTCCGGGCCCTTGAAAGGATCACCCGGACATTGTTTACACTTAAATCTAAAATCGACCCTATTTCCTCATATTCATATCCTTCAACATCCCTCAGGTGGATCACGGTCTTCTGCTTTTCCGGCAGTTCATTGATGATTTTCCTGACAAGCATTGCGGCTTCGGCAGCGTGTACAATTTCGTCTGCTCCCCGATCTGCAAGCCTGTCGGTCCGGGAGAACTGATCTTCAATGGAAACTGTCCGGCGTGCACGAATCCGGTCGATGCAATGGTTCCGGGTCATGGTCATTGCAAAGGCTTCCAGGTTTTTATAATTATTCAGCTTACTCTTTAGTTTCCAGAGTTTTACATATATTTCCTGGACGGCATCCCGGGCATCTTCAGAGTTCCCGAGCAATCTGCAGGAAAAGCCATACAGCTTATCCTGCATAGGCAAAACTTGTTTTTTAAATTCCTCAGGATCCATATACCAGGTTTCCGGTCGTTCCGTACATTATTTCAAAGATCGCGAAATCTAACGATTTCAACAATTTTTTCAAAAGCGGCAGGTCCTTTAATTTTACGAACCAAAGCCTCAAATACGGAAGTATCTACTTTTCAAGTTCCAACTCCTCAAGGATGGCCAGCTGGTCCATATCCAGAGCACACGACAGGCTCCCCAGGTTCTTTAAATCGATATTCCCACGAATGATAACCAGGGCATTATCCTCCCCTTCTCCACCGGCAACAATGAGTAATTCCCTGATGATACCCTGGCTTTCCTTAACCAGGATCTTAACCTTCTGATGCAGTTTCTTTACACTGATCAATTCTTCGTAATTCGAGGTGTTCAGGTCTTTCATAACTTCATCAAAGAAGTTTACACCTGTCAGGACGCCCTCCTCTTCCACAACCAGGATTTTTATGGATTCTATACCGGCAAGATCCTGAAGGTTTTCATTTTCCTCATCCATGCCGGCCAGCATTTTAAACATGCTCTTATTAACGACTACAGTGGTCAGACCTTCTTTTCCAGCATATTTCTCAAAGATTTTATCGGCGGAGTTTTGCTGTGCAAACATTACAAAAGGCAAAGCAAATGCAACAATAAGCAATGTCAATTTCTTCATGATTTCTGTTTTTAATTTATAAGATTTCTTCATTTACTTACAAAGAAGACGAACCATTAATGAATTCATTACAAGAATAATGAAGCAAGTCACGGGGTGACTCATTAATCTTAAGGTAAATGCTTACCCCTGTTAATATAAGTCACCCCGTGACTATCAGATAGTGCAATGTCTTTAAAAAGAAAACCCGGGATCCGATGAACGAACGGGGACGTTCGTTCTACATAGGAATTCTACTAACTATTCAGCAAATCAACCTCCCTTAGCCTAAGCCTCCGTCTCAGCCTGTATTCGTCGGACGATTTAGAGGTGTCCGGCGAATAAGTACGGCCAAAGCCGCGGCCTCCACTGAAGCTATGGCAGCACGCAACTGGCGACGGCAGGCAGGCGGGTATCCGCAGGATAAATGACCTGGGGCTGTCTCAAAAGTCAGATTACATATCATTCCTGCGAAAGCAGGAATCCAT
>CAYOFK010000036.1:0-19057 GCA_964403185.1 uncultured Rikenellaceae bacterium
CGGATCGTGCCGTTTTTTCTTCCATCCGGAGACCAGATCAAAACCTTGCTCCCTGATCATGTCATACAGGGAAGGAATTTCATCGGGACTGTCCTGCAGGTCGGAATCCATCTGGATAACCACAGATCCGGAGGCGTATTCAAATCCCTTTTGCAGGGCCGCCGACTTCCCATAGTTCCGCCTGAATTTTATCCCTTTGATGACAGGGTCCTCTTTTGCCAGGCGTTCGATCTCCTCCCAGGTTCCATCGGTACTGCCATCATCAATAAGGAATACTTCAAAGCTGATGTTTTTTTCAGCGCACGTCCTTATAATCCAGTCAACCAGTTCGGGAAGGGATTTAACCTCGTTGTATATAGGAACAATTACGGATAGATCCATCAACCTGGAGTTTCAGTGTCTGTTTGTAATTTATGCTTCCGGTTGTGTGGTTTCAGTGGGAACCGGGGCGCCTTCTTTTTTAAGGAAGATGGCTTCAATCAGTGAAATTATTACTCCCATGAAGACCCCGCCGAATACTGCCATGACAGCCATCAAATAAGGATTCAGGAAAATTTTTGTAAACTTCATGGTCATTTCAATCTGCTCTTCAGGCACACCCTTATCAAGAGTCTGCTGCTCAGTAAAGGAGTAAAGTTTATTAACCAGGTCCGGGTCAATGAGTTTGTATAACAGAATGGTGAAAATAGCACTCAAAATGGAGGCATAAAGACTGATAATGACTCCCGATCCAACTGCCTGGCCGTAGGAAATATATCCTCCCTTAAAATTGTCTCTGTAAGCCTTAATACCCAGAAAGATAGCGACTACCATTATCAGGATCGAGAGGTATCCCAGGGTTTGATTGAACATTTGATCGGCAAAATACAGAATGGCTGTGTAGATAATGGACAGGAAACCCAGAATAAGGCCCCAGTTAAAATTAGCTTTCCAGGGAGAGGCATTTTGATTTTCCATAATAAAGTGATTTTAGGATTATTAAACAAATATAATGTTTTTGGAGTTAAACACCCCGGGACCGGCAAAGATTTGCGTGGGATGCTAAAAGTTTATACTTTTGCCCCGGGTAAGTCTTATACGTCCAGCTCCTGCTGAACTCCCCCAGGACCGGAAGGTAGCAAGGGTAGGCGGTTGTAGCGGAGCGATATAAGTAGCTTACCCACTTTTTTTTGATGACTATTGATTAATGAAACCGGTTTAAGAATTCAAGTTAATTTTATTTGTCTCTTTGCTTCGAAAAACAATCAGTTGTATATAACATGCTTATCACGATCCATCCTGAAACACCCTCGCAAAGGCAGCTGCTCAAAGTAGTTGAGGTCTTTGAAAAGGGCGGGGTGGTCATTTATCCTACCGACACGGTTTATGGTATGGGATGTGGCATACGGCAATCCCGAGCGATAGAAAAAATTGCCTCCATTAAAGGGGTCAATCCTTCAAACCCTGATTTCTCATTTATTTTCCATGATTTAAGCCTGTTATCTGAATATACAAGCCCTATCAGCACTCATATTTTCAAGCTGATGAAACGAAACCTGCCCGGCCCCTTCACTTTTATTCTCAGAGCCAACCACCACATTCCAAAACCTTTCAAAAAACAAAAAAAAACGGTCGGCATCAGGATACCGGATAACATCATCATCCGTGAAATAGTACGGGAATTAGGCCATCCAATACTGACCACTTCCATTCTCAACCCGGACGAGATCATCGAATACATTACAGATCCGGGACTGATCTATGAAAAATACAGAAATTTTGTAGACGTGGTTATTGACGGGGGCTACGGAAGCAATAAACCCTCAACCGTGGTTGATTGTACCGGGGATGAACCGGTGGTAGTCAGGCAGGGGAAAGGCACACTTTTGGTTTAAACATATTTAAGTCTGAGGTGCCTGGTTGTTACCCGGACAGCATAATGCGCAGAGTTTTTTGAATACCGGGTATCGAACACCGGATGATGATCTTTGAAGATGAGGAGGTTTAGAAAGTTTAGGGGTTTAGGCCGTATTATTTTTTCCAGAAAGCGGGAGTAAACAATACCAGTACCGTAAACAACTCGAGTCTGCCGATAAGCATCAGGAAGGACAAATACCATTTACCAAAGACGGGGAGATTATAAAAGTTCTCTGTCGGGCCAACCTGACCAAATCCCGGTCCAACATTTCCCAATGTTGCTGCCACGCTGCCGATAGCCGTTTCAACATCGGGTTCAAAGGATGACATGATCACCACACTGATTGCAAATGTGGTAATATAAATGGAAACAAAAGCAAGAATGTTCAGAATGATCTGGGGATTAACGCTGTGTCCGTTATACCTGACCGGGATGACGGCATGAGGATGGATCAACCGCTTCAGTTCATAATAGCCGTTTTTCATTACCAGCAGGATACGCATGATCTTTACACTTCCACCGGTTGAGCCGGTGGATCCGCCAACAAACATCAGTACGAGCAGGACAAAACTGAAAAACGGGATCCAGCTAAGATAATCAGCCGTGACATACCCGGTTGTGGTCATTATTGAAACTACCTGGAAAAAGCCTTCCCGAAAAGATCTTTCAAGCCCGTAATGTTGAGAAAGCATCAGTGCAACGGTTACGACGGTTCCAAACAGCATCACGATCCCGATGTACCACCTGAACTCTTCATCTTTAAATATCTTTCCGAATCTGAAATGCAATCCAAAATAGCTCAATGTAAAATTGGCGCCCGCCAGTAACATAAAAACAATGATCACATAATGAATAAACGGGGAATCCCAATACATGATACTGGCCTGCTTTGTGGAGTATCCGCCGGTGGCCATGGTGGTAAATGAATGGCAAATGGCATCAAAAAACGACATGCCACCAAACCAGAGCAACAGGGTTTCCAGCCCCGTATAGATGATATAAATGAACCAGAGGCGTTTTGCAGTTTCACGGATGCGGGGATGCAATTTATCAGGGGCCGGACCGGGAACTTCAGCGCTGAACAGCTGCATGCCCCCAATTCCCAATATGGGCAGAATGGCAATGGTCAATACAATGATCCCCATACCACCCATCCATTGTGTGATGCTTCTCCAGAACAATACACCATGTGGAAGCGCCTCTATATTGTTCAGAATGGAAGATCCGGTGGTGGTAAATCCGGAGATAGTTTCGAAAAATGCATCTGTAAAATTGTCAATGGCCCCGGTTAATAAAAAAGGCAGACTGCCAAACAGTGAGAATACAACCCAGACCAGACTGACAATGATATATCCTTCCCGTTTGTTTATGGGGCGGCGGGAAGCTTTGGTCAGAAAGTACAGGAGGGCTCCTGTTAACAATGTGATGGTCGCTGCATACAAGAATCCCTGCGCATCTCCATCTCCATACATCAATGCCACACCCAGCGATAGAAAGAGAAAAACAGATTCAATGATCAAAAGAAACCCCAGAAAATGAATGATAACCTTTTTGTCGATCATTATTTAAAACTACAAAATTAATACGATCAACCGGCAGGATACGATAGTTGATCGCTTATTCTGAATTAACTGAAAAACTTGTCAAGATTGCTGAAAGCAGAAGGCAATGAAAATACCACCACATGGTCATGGGGTTGGATCAGGGTGTCTCCGTTTGCTATAAAACTGGAATTGCCACGAATGACGCCTCCTACTATGGCATCTTTAGGGAATTTCATGTCCCTGAGCGGACATTTTGTAATCAGGGAATCGGGAGATACTACATATTCCATTACTTCTGCATCCGTTCCTGTCAGGCATTTAATCATCGACACTTTCGCATTTTGTGTAAACCTTGAAATCCGGCCGGCAGTAGTGAGTTTCTTATTGATGATTGAGTCGATCCCAATGTTCTCTGCCAGATTGATATATTCCATATTCTCCACCTCAGCAATGGTTTTTTTAACGCCGCTCTTTTTTGCCAGCAAACATGAAAGTATATTGGTTTCCGAATTGCCTGTCACAGCAATAAATGCATCCATTTGTGGCAGCCCCTCCTCGAGTAAAAGATCCGTATTCCGCCCATCACCATTGATCACCAGGGTATTATTAAGAAGGTCAGCAAGATATTCACTCTTTTCCTTATTGATCTCAATCAACTTGACATTGAACTTCTTCTCAAGTTCCAGGGCAGTTCTTTTACCTATACGGCTGCCGCCCAGGATCATGATATTTTTTATTTCAAAGGGTTTTTTACCGGAATATTTCATGAGTTTATGCACACCCGCTTGTGTGGAGATCATATAGGCAGTATCGTTCAATTCAAACCGGTCGTAGCCTTTTGGAATGATGGTTTTGCCATTCCTTGTAATAGCCACCACCCTGTATTGAAGTGGATTGGAGGTGTTTGCCAGTTCTGCCAATGATTTCCCTATCACTTCAGCATCTTTATCCAGTTTGATCACATATAAAGACAATTTACCTCCTGAGAAGTCAAAATATTCGGTGGTTCCTGTTTGATGTAAAAATCCAAGGATCTCACGTGCAGCAATCTTTTCGGGATACATCAGGTAGTCAACACCCAACTCCGAGAACTGGTCCCTGTGTGGGTAGTCCAGGTATTCCTGGTTGTCGATCCGGGCTATGGTTTTCTTAGCCCCCATTCGCTTTCCTAATATGGCAGAAGTAATGTTGGTGTCTTCCAGGTGGGCCACCGCAATCAATAGATCAGTTTTCTGAATGCCGGCTTCCTTCAGGACCTGTACTGATGTGGCAGAACCATTAATGGTCATCACATCAATACTGTTCTCGATTTGTTTTAACCGTGTATCGTCAGGATCTATAACAATGATGTCATGCTTCTCATTACTGAGCATCTTTGCAAGATGTGAACCAACTTCTCCTGCACCGGCGATGATTATCTTCATGCTTTTTTTAGGATATTTTGAACCCACAAAATAACTGAATATCTACGTAATTAACCAGGACAAAATTGATTTTTTTCACAGATCCCTTCTTTTTAGAATGATCCCAAATCACCTGGGGTCAAATTTCAAAGTATAGGCTCCATCCCGGGTCACATCGTGGCATCTCAGGCCTTCTTCGGTGAATCTGTCTCTCAGGAATTGCCGCCTGTACCACGGAATAGAAGAATCCAGGATAATCAGTCCAGGAGAAAAAACTTCAAGTATTCTCTGTGGGTTTAAGCAGGATCCGGCAGAAAGAATGACGACCTGAACCCGCAAGGGATCCGGAGCCTTATTACCGGGGAGGTTCTCACTGCCTGAAAGGTATCCGGTAATTGAGCCTGCCTGAAAAAGACCATTTTTTATTCTGAATAAACGGCCATCCGAAAAAGAATACATGTTACAGGAGGCATCAATCCAGGTATCCTCTTTAATCCGTAATTTATTCCAGGCATTGAATGTACTGTATTCAATTCCTGTGACGGCGGCTGATGAGGTATCTGTGGTGAGAACACAGGCGCTTTGCCCATTAATGACCTGGATGGCCGTGGTGCCGGATACATTTAAAACGGTAAAGATCCGCTGCTGTTTAGCCCTAAGAGTGTTGGACACCCCCATCACAGTAAATGTGATAAACGCCAGTAAGGAAAGATTCAGGTATGTAGCTTTCCTGGTCAGAAAAAATATTACCAGGAGCAGGATCAGCACATACAACAATAAACATTCGGGCCCGGAAATAAATATTGGCTTCATTACAGACCCTGGTAAATGGCTGATAAATCCTGTTAAATATAAAAAGCAGTTTATTAAGAATTTAAGTATCAGACTGAGAACATGTGCCAGGGGTGCTGCAAAAGAGCATATAATTGATAAGAATCCGGTATAGAGAATACCACTCACCAGGGGTATTGCAATAATATTGGATAACAGAAAGTAAGAAGGAAACTGATGGAAGTAGAACAATACCAAAGGGGCTGTGCCCAGTTGGGCAGACAGGGAAAGGCTGATCAGCATCCATATCTTGTCAGGCAACCAGTACCTGGGTTTCCACAAGCCATAAATCCTGGGATAGAAGAACACGATGCCCGTTACTGCAAAATAGGACAACAGGAATCCGGCAGTGCGCAAAAAAAACGGATTGATGCATAACAAGGTAAATGCCGATGCAGCAAGGTTGTTGTAAACATTCCCTGACCGCCGGATGCCCTGGCCAAAGACCACAAAGCTGAACATGGTCGCTGCCCTCATAACAGAAGGTGATAATCCGGTCAGAAATGCATACATCCATAAAAGCACGATGATGAGGATGGCCCTGATAAACCTGCCTGAAGGAAGCCGGATCAGGAAAAACAACACATAGTGCAATACCAGGTAAATGATTCCTACATGCAATCCCGAAACGGCCATAACATGCATGATTCCCGCACCAGTAAGTGATTCCCTGAGGTCTTCATCCACATAATCCCGTTCACCCACAAGCAATGCAGAAGCAATGGCCAGTTGATCAGCAGACAGCCCCTGATCTTTGAGCAATTCCAATATTTGTGATCTGAGATTTGCAGAAAAGGCAATGACAGAAAAACCTCTTGCGTATGAAGCCCCCGACCATTCGTTTACCGGTACATACACCCTTCCGTAGATGCCCCTATCTGTGAGGTATTGTCCATAATTAAACTCATACGGATTCCCTGAAGGTTTTATTATCTCAGGCGAGGCCGTCATTCTGACGTAAGAACCTGCTTCCAGTTGTTCAACCAGTATGTCTTTCTCAAAATAAGCCAGCAATTTGAAATTACATTTCCTCCAATCATCCCCGGAATAATGTGCTTTGGCCTTTACAATGATGCGGTACGACCGCTGCAATTCCACAGGCTGATCAATCAGTTGAACAATATATTCACCGGATACAAACCTTTCCTGAGCCCTGAATTTTGCATGATTGTTTACCATTACCGCAGAGAATCCGGCAATTAAAAGGAATGCATGTGCAAACACACCAAACATCCATCTGGTCTGGTAGCCATACATCCGGCCGGCCAGAAACAGCAAGGCAATGACTGAAATCTGAATGAGGATCATCATCCGGAAATTGCTGAAATCCCGGGGCAAAATCAGACCCGTTACAATCCCTGCAATAAAGGGAATGAGCATCCTTACAAAAGGAATCCTGAATAGTGCTTCTTTGGGTAATAACATTGTGAATGTCAGCCATAACGAATGTAATCTTTTTCATTCAATCAGGGACAAATCCCGGGCGAAAATAAATTTGGAAAACACTCCTGCTATCGCTAATTTTAAAACGCCTCCAAAACATAAAGCCACAGTTCCATCTGCCATAGGAAATTTCCTGAAGAAGCATTGATTAACAGGCATATAAAAAGCATTTGAGGCAGTTCAATAAAATTTTTAATCCTTTTTGAAATGACAGACTTAACAACCAGGTACCTGGGACTTGAATTAAAAAATCCCATTATTGTCGGAGCTTGCAATCTGGTGAGCGACCATGATGTTGCAAAGAAACTTGAAAACGCCGGAGCCAGCGCCATCGTTTACAAATCCTTATTTGAAGAACAGGTACAATTGGAGAGCTTCGAAATGGAAGAGGAAATGTCGGCCTACAATCACATCCATGCTGAAATGACAAGTCTGTTTCCTGAGCTGCAACATGCTGGTCCCGAAGAACATCTGCACAATTTATCAAAACTTAAAAAAACGCTGAGTATTCCGCTTATCGGAAGCCTGAATGCCGTGTTTGGTCCCACCTGGGTTGAATATGCTCAAAAGCTGGAAGAAACAGGCGTGGATGCCCTGGAATTAAATTTTTATGCTGTTCCTAAAGACTTTGAAAAAAGTGAGGAAACAATCATTGCTGAACAGCTCGATACCTTAAAAAAGGTTCTGAAAATAATTGAGATACCAGTAAGTGTTAAACTCAGCCCTTATTATACTAATCCACTGAAAGCCATCTCCGAAATGGATGAGCAGGGTGTTCATGGATTTGTTCTTTTTAATAAATTATTCCAGCCCGATATCGATATTGAAAATGAAAATATGTTCTTTCCATACAACCTGAGCGGGCAGGATGACAATCGTTTGCCATTGAGATTTGCCGGTCTTCTCTTTGACAGAGTCAAGGGATCCATCTGTAGTTCCAGAGGAGTTTTAGATGGTAAAGATGTCATCAAAATGCTGCTTGCCGGGGCAGATGCCGTGCAGGTTGTGTCCACCCTTTATAAGAACAAACCCGAACACATCAAAACCATGCTTGAGGACCTCCGGAAATGGATGGAGAAAAAAGGGTATGAGAAACCGGATGATTTCAGGGGAAAACTGTCTGACAAGAATACAAGTGATCCCTATGCCTATAAGCGGGCACAGTATGTTGACATCCTTATGAAGTCAGAAAGCATTTTCGAAAAATATCCGAAGTAGCCTGGTAGATCAACTTTGTAAGTCGATTGGGTTTCGGAGGAATCCTCATCGGGTTAATCACGCAGCGATCTTTGGATCGCAAGCGACTTGGAAAGTCGCTCTACATTGAATTCTGCTAAGCCTCAGCCTTAGCTGCGGTTAATAATTTTAACGCCGCAGAAAGGAAAAAAGGACGTGAAATAAGTAATGGAATTTAGTAATTGTCACACCAGGTAAATTTCCTTTCCTCCTGACAGGATATCATTTCCCGGAGGCAAACAGCACCTTTTTATTCGGTAGCCGGGTCTTGTAAACGGCATCGAACCTCCCTTTTGAAATGGCCAGCAACTTCCCCCTAAGCAATCTTTTCTTTATTGGAGCCACCAGGTCTGTAAACATGATGCCTTCCAGGTGGTCGTATTCATGCTGGATGATCCTTGACAGGGTGCCGTCATACTCTTCATCATATGCATTGAAATGCTCATCATAATATTGAATGCGGATTTTTGATTCCCTGACAACTTCTTCCCGGATATTCGGAATGCTCAGGCAGCCTTCATTAAAGGGCGACCTCTCACCATCCTTATGCAATATCCGGGCATTGATAAAAACTTTTTTGAAATCTTTAAATTCCGGTTCCTCATCCTCAAGAGGGGTTGCATCAATCACGAAAAGACGAATGGATTTGCCTACCTGCGGAGCAGCAAGACCAATACCATCCGCGTCGTGCATGGTTTCAAACATGTCTTCAACAAATCTTCCCAGATCAGGATGATCCTCATGTATCTCAACTGCAATTTTTCTTAAAACCGGATGACCATATACAATAACGGGATATACCATTTTCTCTATTTTTTGCGGGCCAGACTGTCGATATAAGACTGCAGAATGATTACGGCACTGAGTTTATCCACCAATGTTTTGTCCCGGCGGTCTTTTTTCTTTAACCCACCCTCAATCATTGCTCGCCTGGCAATTTTAGAGCTAAATCTCTCGTCCACCATCTCAATGTTAATGTCCGGGTAATTCTTACCCAGTTTTTTCACAAACCTCTCCACAAAAACCATGGACTCGGACGGGGAATGGTTCATCTGAAGGGGAAGACCCACAATAAACTGATCAACGGTCTCCGTTGCCAGATATTCCTTCAGAAATTCCCAGACATCCATTGAACGGATGGTGTCAAGGCCATTTGCAATGATCCTGAGGGGATCTGAAACAGCCAATCCGGTTCTTTTTCTTCCATAATCGAAAGCCAGTATCCTGCCCAAAACCTATTTATAATTATTTTAAATTACAAAGGTATAAAAACCGGAGAAATATTAATAGTGTATTCACGGGGTGTAATAAAGCGAAGACTCAAGGTTCACAAAGGACTAATTACCAACTAGTTACCCCTCCATGATCTTTGTGATAAAATATACTTTTAAGACAACCCCATCCGGAAATCAGTCATCTCAATCAGGTATTATGAACCCTCGCCGGAATAATCCATGCCTGCCAGCCGCTTATAAAAGCCATAGCGCCATCTGGCATTTCCTTCGGCAGATTTAAACAGTTTATCTGCCTCCTGCGGAAATGATTTCTTCAGTGAAGTAAACCGCACTTCTGAATCCAGGAACTCCTGGAAACGCTCCCATTGAGGTTCCTTGCTATCATAAGTAAATGGATTCTTACCTTCTTCCTCAAGGCGCGGATTGTATCTGTAATTATGCCAGAATCCGGCCTCAACAGCAAATTTCTCCTGGTCCTGTGATTTTGCCATGCCTCTTCTCAGACCATGATTAATACAGGGAGAATATGCAATAATCAGGGATGGCCCCGGAAAGGCCTCGGCTTCTTTAATGGCTTTAAAGAACTGTGACTGGCTTGCTCCCATAGCCACCTGGGCCACATAAACATACCCGTAGGTCATGGCCATGGCACCAAGATCCTTTTTCCTTATCTTCTTTCCTGATGCTGCAAATTTTGCAACGGCACCGGTTGGTGTAGCTTTGGACGATTGTCCGCCAGTGTTTGAATACACCTCCGTATCCATCACCAGAACATTGATATCCTCTCCTGATGCAAGAACGTGGTCCAAACCCCCGTAACCAATGTCATAAGCCCAGCCGTCACCTCCGAAAACCCAGATTGATTTTTTAATGAAGTATTGTTTCAGGGCAAGCAATTCAGAAGCTACAGGAGCTTTTTCCTTTTCAAGAAGCTTCAGGACTTTCTCTGAGGCTTCCCTGGAAGGTTCAGCATCATTCCTGTTAGCAATCCATTCCCTGCAGGCTTCGGCCGTTGCCTTTGAGAATTCACCAATTGAAGCCTTCATTTTCTGAGCAATCCGTTCACGCAATTGTGAAATTCCAATGGCCATTCCGTAACCATACTCTGCATTATCTTCAAACAGGGAGTTGGCCCAGGCTGGTCCGTGGCCGTTTTTATCAACACAATAGGGTGTTGAGGGCGCCGAACCGCCATAAATCGAAGAACATCCGGTTGCATTGGCAATGATCATCCGGTCTCCAAAAAGTTGTGTAATATTCTTTATATAAGGAGTTTCACCACATCCGGCGCAGGCCCCTGAAAATTCAAACAGCGGTTGTGCAAACTGACTGTTCTTAACGGTCTTATCTTTCTCAACAACAGCATCTTTATATCCAACCTTCTCATGCATGTAAACCCAGCGGTCAATCTCATCGAGTTGGGTTTCCAGAGGTTTCATGATAAGGGATTTTTCCTTGCTGGGACAAACATCTTCACAAACGCCGCAACCGGTACAATCCAGCGGACTCAGTTGAATTCTGTATTGATACCCTTTGGTCCCGCCAATACCGGCAATGACCTCCGTTCCTTCCGGGGCCTTTTCAGCCTCCTTTTCGGTTAAAAGGAATGGTCTGATACAGGCATGCGGACAGACATAGGAACATTGGTTGCATTGAATACAGGCATGGGGCTGCCATTCGGGAACATCCACGGCAATTCCCCGCTTCTCAAAGGCTGCGGTACCCTGAGGGAAAGTTCCGTCTTCACGGCCCTTAAACGCACTCACCGGCAGATCATCACCTCTGAGTGCATTAATTGGTTCAACCACATCCCTGATGAATGCAGGAACCTTGTGTGCGCTGGATTTTACTTCAGTTTTTGCATTTCTCCACTCTTCGGGGACCTCAATCTTCTCCACCCCGCCACCCTGATCTACCGCAGCAAAGTTCATGTTAACGATCTCCTCACCTTTCATTCCATACGATTTAACTATGGCCTTTTTCATTTCATCCACCGCCTGATCGTATGGAATGACTTCAGAAACTTTAAAGAAAGCTGATTGCATGATGGTATTGGTCCTGGAGCCAAGGCCGATCTCACGGGCAATTTTAGTGGCATTAATGATATAGAAACCAATATCATTGTCTGCCATATATTTTTTCATACTTCCGGGGATGCGTTTTTTTGTTTCTTCACTATCCCAAATCGAATTCAACAGAAATGTACCGCCCTTCTTCATCCCCTTCAGCATGTCATACTTATCCAAATATGAAGGCACATGACAAGCCACAAAATCAGGGTTATTCACAAGGTAGGTTGCCCTGATGGCATGATCTCCGAACCTCAGGTGTGAGGTTGTGATGCCACCGGATTTCTTGGAATCATACGCAAAATAGGCCTGGCAATATTTATCCGTAGCGTCTCCGATAATTTTAATGGAGTTTTTATTCGCTCCAACCGTGCCATCTGCACCCAATCCGTAGAATTTACCCTCAAAGGTACCTTCGTGGGCCACATTAACATCTCCGGTCAACGGCAGTGACTGGAAGGTAATATCATCAACGATCCCAACTGAAAAACCATTCTTTGGTTCCCTGGCAGCAAGATTATCATAAACCGAAACCATCATGGAAGGAGTGGTGTCCTTTGAGCTAAGTCCATACCGGCCTCCAATGATCATGGGCCTGTTCTCCCTGTCATAATAAAGTTCTTTAACATCGAGATACAGGGGTTCACCATTGGCACCGGGCTCTTTTGCCCTGTCCAGTACAGCGATCCTTTTAACAGTATCAGGCATCGCCCTGAAAAAGTATTTCTTTGAAAAGGGACGGTAAAGATGTACAGTCAATAATCCAACCTTTTCTCCCCCGGACAGTTTATAGTCCACCACCTCACGTATGGTTTGGGTTACCGACCCCATTGCCACAATCACATTTTCAGCATCCTCTGCACCATAATAAATAAAAGGATGGTATTCTCTCCCTGTAATTGAGCCAATTTCCTGCATATAGCCTTCCACTATATCCGCAACCGGTTCATAAAATGTGTTCACGGATTCCTTGGCCTGGAAAAAGATGTCGGGGTTCTGGGCCGTCCCTCTGGTAACGGGATGCTCAGGATTCAAAGCCCGGTCCCTGAATTCCTGAAGGGCCTTCCAGTCAATGAGATCCTGAAAGTCGTTGGTTTGCAGTGCTTCAACTTTTTGGATCTCATGCGAAGACCGGAAGCCATCAAAAAAATGGAGAAAAGGTACTCTTGATTTAATGGCAGTTAAGTGTGCAATACCTGCAAGATCCATGATTTCCTGGATGCTCCCGGTTGCCAGGAGTCCAAATCCGGTCTGACGGGTAGCGTACACATCAGAATGGTCACCGAATATTGATAAAGCGTGGGCCGCTACCGAGCGGGCACTCACATGGAACACTGCAGGCAGCAATTCACCTGCGATCTTATACATGTTCGGGATCATCAATAACAATCCCTGTGAAGCCGTATAAGTTGAGCACAGCACTCCTGCCTGTAATGCACCATGGACAGCGCCGGAGGCCCCGGCTTCAGATTGCAGCTCCGACACCCGTACTTCCTGGCCAAAAATATTTTTTCGCCCGTGAGCCGACCACTCGTCAACATTTTCTGCCATGTTTGATGAAGGAGTGATGGGATATATACAAGCTACCTCGCTAAACATATATGCGATATATGAGGCTGCATAGTTGCCGTCGCATGTAACAAAATTCTTTTTCTTTGCCATTTCAATTCCTTTAAATATTTAAAAAACAACGAGTTAACTATTATCTGTAAAGCCTGTTAAAATTAGAATAAATCAGCCTAACATTTCTTTCGCACCGGGAGAAATAGATAATTCATTTTAATTCCAAATAATGCCTGAAAATAGCTGTTTCAAATCTGAGATACTATGAAAAAAATCAGATAATATTAAAAGCAGCAGACGATATTTCTGCTGCTTTACCATGCGTGAAGATAAATTATTTACTGACTGTTCATGGAGATCAGGAATTCCTCATTCGATTCGGTTTTCAACAAGCGGTCTTTCAGGAAATCCATGGCTTCCACCGAGTTCATATCCGACAGATAATTCCTGAGGATCCAGATCTTGTTCAGTGTTTCCCTGTCAAGCAACAGGTCGTCCCTTCGTGTACTGGAAAGATTCAGATCCACCGAGGGGAAAATACGCTTGTTTGACAATTTACGGTCCAGTTGCAATTCCATATTGCCGGTACCTTTAAACTCTTCAAAGATGACATCATCCATTTTTGATCCTGTTTCTGTCAGGGCTGTGGCGATAATGGTCAATGAACCGCCATCTTCAATATTCCGTGCAGCACCGAAGAAACGCTTTGGTTTATGCAGGGCATTTGAATCAACCCCTCCCGAAAGCACTTTACCCGAGGCAGGCGCCGTGGTGTTAAAGGCCCTGGCCAGGCGTGTTATGGAATCCAGCAGGATCACCACATCGTGCCCGCATTCTACCAACCGTTTGGCTTTCTCAAGTACAATATTAGCCACGCGTACATGGCGTTCAGCAGGCTCATCAAAGGTAGAGGCAATGACTTCGGCTTTTACATTTCTGGCCATTTCAGTTACTTCTTCCGGCCGTTCGTCAACCAGCAGGACGATGAGAAACACCTCCGGCTGGTATTCCGCAATGGCATTGGCCACCTCCTGAAGAAGAATGGTTTTACCTGTTTTAGGCTGGGCTACAATAAGTCCACGCTGTCCTTTTCCAATTGGGGTGAACATATCAAGTATCCTCACCGATGCATTGCCCCTGCCCCGTTCATAAAGTTTGAACTTTTCATTTGGGAACAGAGGAGTCAGATAGTCGAATTGAACCCTGTCACGGATGAAGTCCGGACTTCTGCCGTTGATCTCCACAATTCTTATCAAAGGGAAGTACTTCTCCCCCTCCTTGGGAGGCCGGATGGTTCCTTTCACAGTATCACCTGTTTTCAATCCAAACAATTTTATCTGTGATTGTGAAACGTAAATATCATCAGGAGAGTTCAAATAATTGTAGTCCGATGACCTGAGAAAACCATAACCGTCAGGCATGATCTCCAGCACTCCTGAGTTGGTTATAATGCCATCAAAATCATACTTTTCATTCGTTTTTTGATGCTTCCTTCTGCCCATATCCGGGTGCTTGTCCTGAACGGGCTTGTCCTCCTGTCTGAATTTTTTTTCTTCACCGTTATTCCAGCTTTTACCAGCTTTGTAACGGGGTTTTTCTGCATGCTCCATACTTTTCCTTTCCGGTTTTTCGGTCTCCACAAAAGAACTGACAGCTTGTTTTTCATCAATGTTCTTTGTCTTGGGAGGTCTCCCGCGCCGGGATATCTTTTCAGAAGGCACTTGTGTGGTTTCTTTTTTTACGGAAGGAGCCTTTTCAGTAGATTGAATGGCCTGCTGATCAAGGATCTTATACACAAGATCCTGTTTTCTGAGAGCATCCACTCTTTTAATCTTCAGTCCTTTAGCTATCTCACGCAGCTCCGAAAGGAGTTTTTTGTTGAGTTCTAGAATGTCGTACATTTTAATTAAATCGTTAAATAAATATATTTTTAGTCAATATTGGCAGTTTATGGAAATAGGGTAACTGTTCAAGTTCCGGAGTAATTATGATATGGAATGGAGTAGAAAAACGAAATAGAAACGGAAATACACTGCAATGATAACCAATATATCAGAAATTGAAAAATAATAACACCAATTATTGTAATAATTAACCCGGAAAGTTCATGTTTTTCAGATTCAGACATGATTTCATCCTCTGAAACGAACCGGTTCTCCTCTTAAAAAACTCTGCATATAATGTAACTTTTAGGATTGATTTAGCGTAACTTAGATCAGACCGGAACTCTATTGAAACATGAGGCAACTGAAAATCATAAAACAGATCACTAACAGGGACACCCCGTCTCTGGATAAATATTTACAGGAGATTGGAAAGGTAGGTCTGGTGAATCCTGATGAAGAAGCTGAGTTGGCCCGAAAGATCCGGGAGGGAGATGATGCCGCCCTTGAAACACTTATAAAAGCAAATCTTCGCTTTGTTGTCTCAGTATCCAAACAATATCAAAATCAAGGCTTAAGCCTGCCCGATCTCATTAATGAAGGCAATATCGGCCTTATAAAAGCAGCCAAGCGCTTTGATGAAACCAGGGGATTCAAATTCATCTCCTATGCCGTATGGTGGATCCTGCAATCTATATTGCAGGCGCTTGCAGAACAGGCACGCATCGTCAGATTACCACTCAATAAGATTGGCTCAATCAACAAGATCAACCGCGTCTTTACAGATCTTGAACAGAAGTTCGAACGGGAGCCCACTATTCCCGAACTGGCCCAAATCCTTGAGCTGGCACCAAAGGATATTAAAGAAGCCATCCGCAATACCGGCCGTCATGTCTCAATGGATGCCCCCATAAGCAATGGTGATGAAGACACCAACCTGTATGATGTCCTTCTGAGCCAGGATTCACCCAGCCCCGATAAGGAACTGATCACCGATTCATTGCGCCGGGAAATAGAACGGGTACTGAATACCCTGTCCTTCAGGGAAGCGGATATCCTCAGATTGTATTTTGGCTTGAAAGGCTTCCACTCCCATACCCTGGATGAAATCGGTGAAAAATTCAGCCTCACCAGGGAACGGGTACGGCAAATCAAAGAAAAAGCCATCCGCCGCCTGAAAGGTACCACCCGCTGCAAAATCCTGAAAAGCTACCTTTAAAGAAGTGTTGAGTGTTGAGTTGTCAATGCCTTGCACCTCCTATAAGCCCGGTAAACCCTGATCCAACATCAGGTTTTTGAAATAAAATCTCTACTTTTGATGAAATTGTTTGCCCATGAGTCACCTGGTTGCACCCTCCATCCTGTCTGCCAATTTCGGAAACCTTGAAAAAGACATCAAAATGCTTAATGACAGTGAAGCCGGTTGGCTGCACCTCGACATTATGGATGGCCTGTTTGTCCCCAATATATCCTTCGGAATGCCGGTCATCAAAGCCATACGAAAACTGACCTCAAAACCACTGGATACACACTTGATGATCGTAGATCCTGAACGGTATGTCAAAACCTTTGCCGGCCTGGGAGTTGATTGGCTTACCGTCCATTATGAAGCTGCAAAAGACCTCGCTGGAACCATCCGGAAAATCAAAAATGCAGGAATGAAAGCAGGGATATCGATCAATCCGGATACTGCTGTTGGATGCCTTAAAGACAGTCTTCATGATGCCGATTTGATCCTGATCATGTCTGTATTTCCCGGATTTGGAGGACAGAAGTTTGTTGAAAAGTCTTATGAACGGATCAGGGAATTGCGCCGCTTGCTCGATGATTCAGGGTCACAAGCTCTGATTGAGGTTGACGGAGGAGTGGGACCCAAAAATGCACGGGCCCTGGTGGAAGCCGGGGCAGATGTGCTGGTTGCAGGAAATGCCGTTTTTGCCTCCCCCGATCCGGCAAAAACCATTAAAGAATTAAAATTCACCGGGTGACTCGCAGTCACCCGGTGAGTGCGGGTCATTCTTTCCCTTCCAGATAATCCTGCAGGTATTCAAAGGCCCTGGTAAGTTTCCCATCCTCAGTTATGGTGGCCCGTTTGATGATCTCTTCCCGGTCTTCACCAAAAAGCGATGGAAAAATCTTTTCGAGAAGCAATCTCCCGAAATCCCCGGAAGCATCCCTGGGCAGCTCCCCCGGCAGGTTGTCCACTGCCATAACTGTAATGGCTTCCGCTGAAAACGGATCCGCTTCGGTTCCCGCAACCGGATCGTACCCGTAAAAAGGATCGGCAATGGTTGAGGGGCGTATGGTAGAAGGGATAGGCCCTTTAATATCACAACTCACATCGGCAATAACTTTCATTTTAAACCCGGGCTCTTTCATATCGTCAGGGGTCATAAACACCGGGGAGGCCGGATTCCAGAAATGGCAGGGGATATAAAAGTCGGTGACTTTTGTAAACGGTAAAAAGGTGGATTCATACTCTGCGGGGTGGTCAAAAAAGTGCTGCAGGTCAAACTTTTTTCCATCCTTATGTTTCACATAGTGGTCAGGATCTATTCTGCAGATCACCGCTTCGGCAAAATCCCGGTTCAGAAATTCATAGGGGGCCACCTCTTTCAGATTCAGGTGCGCCAGTGTTTCCATGGCGCCTCCGGCCACACGGCCGCCTCCGGTGACCAGTATTTTAATGGCCGGCAGTTTCACATGTTTCAACTGCTCTGTCATCTCCTTATGGTCAAAACATTCATGAGCCGGTTTAAGCCGGTACGTTCCAAGGCGTTGGCCCCATGCCCTGAGGCCATTGTACGCGCCCACGATACCTGCCCAGCTTCCAAAGGCCACCAGGCGCATATGGTTCCTGTCGGTCAGGTATTCATAATCCACCAGGGTGATCTTCTTTTTGATGATCTCCTGCAGTAGCTTGCGGTTATAGGGTTGTTTTTTTGCAGTATGGGAAAAGAACAGGTAGGTCTTTCCGGGGATGAGTGCGGGGACATGCACTTCCTTGACTCCTATCAGTATATCACAATCGGAAACATCTTCCACCGGAGCAAATCCGGCTTTTTGATATTCCTCATCCGGGAATGCCCTGAGCCCGCTTTTTTGAATTTTCAGTTCCACCTCCGGGAATCGGGATGTCAGTTCCCCGGCCAGGTCCGGAGTGACAGCTACCCGGCGGTCCGGCGGGGTTTTTGTTTCCTTCAGTATTCCAACTTTCAATTTTGTCATTTCCTTTTTTGTTTGCTCAAAATTAAGAAAAACAAACTGCTTTCAACTTTCAACCCTTGCCTGCCGGCATGCAAGGGTTCAACTATTCAACCTTTCAACTTTTCAAACAAGTGCTTCCCATCCGGTCCGCCGGCTCCCAGCGGTCGGACCGGTATGGATAGTATTTCCCGGCTCATGTATCCGGTTTCTTTTGTCTGTGGTTTGTAAAGGAATTTGAGACTGCATATTGCCCACACTTATATTTGGCATATATTTTGTATTTTTGCAGTCACATACCGGGGCTGTTCTGGCTTTGACAGCAAGACGAGGTGGTATGTAAGCATGCAGAGCGTTGTGGAAAGGCTCTTAAAAACTGCCGCACACTTATAAATGGCGAAAATAATTTTGCTCTCGCTGCCTGATCGAAGTTAGTAGATTCAGGCTTTTTCCCGGTTGAAGCAACCGGGGCGGGACGTCTCGCGGGCGGTCATACCCTGTACCAACCCGGTCACGAGGCGCAGGCAATTCAGGGTTAGCATTCAGAAAGCTCTGGTCTGTTTGTGAAATCAAGGAGCTAAGTTTGGATCTGGTTGTGTTGCGCCTGGTTCATCCCGACAATCAAGCGGCACTAAGCATGTAGAAAGCGTATGGTCTCCTTGCCTGGACCGGGGTTCGACTCCCCGCAGCTCCACTTTGGACTAGTGCCGACCACTCCCCCCAAGGAAAAGTTTTTCTTTCACAACCCC
>CAYOFK010000037.1:0-18992 GCA_964403185.1 uncultured Rikenellaceae bacterium
TTCGGAAAGATCAAAAAACTGGCCGAATTCACTCCCATGATCTCAAGGGCATCAATTTGTTCGGTAATACGCATGGTTCCCAGTTCGGATGCAATGTTTGAGCCAACCTTACCGGCAAGGATCAGGGCAATCATGGTAGAGGAAAACTCCAGGATCAGTGAATCCCTCACACCAAGGCCAATGAGATATCTGGGGAGGAAGGGGCTTTCGAGATTATAGGCAGTTTGAAGTGTGATTACAATTCCAATAAATGCAGAGAGTATGACAACAATGCCGATGGAATCAATTCCCAGTAACTGGACTTCCTTAAGGAATTGTTTGTAATAGATCCCTTTCTTTTCGGGCTGTGCAAATACCTTACGAACCAGCAATGAATACCTGCCTATATGATAGAGGATTTTCATGTATTAATTCTGAACCTAAAATTACGAATATTTTATCAACTGTTTCCTGAATGTATTTATTATAAAAATGAATACGTGGTAATCAAATGACGAAGCCGGGGGTTGTTATATTTTTTCTTACCTTTAATTATCTAACTCCACTACAAAAAATGGATTCAAATAATTTTTGTGTCATCATGGCTGGTGGCATTGGAAGCAGGTTCTGGCCCCTGAGTAAAACCTCTAATCCAAAACAATTTCTTGACATTCTCGGCACCGGAAAAACACTTATACAGCAAGCATATGAGCGGTTCCTGCCAGTATGTCCCAAAGAGAATATCTATATTGTTTCCAACAAAGAATATGAGGCGGTTATTAAAGAGCAGTTACCCGGCCTGACAGAGGCCCAGATATTGCTGGAACCCATGCGCAAAAATACTGCTCCATGCATTGCATTTGCCAATTACAGAATAAAACAGGTCAATCCGGATGCGAACATTATTGTGGCGCCTTCTGATCATTTAATTGTGAATGAGAAAGAATTTATCAAGGTGATAAAGCAGGGACTTAAATTTGTGGCCGGTACAGACGTCCTGTTGACACTGGGAATAAAGCCCGGGAGGCCGGAGACCGGATACGGCTACATCCAGGTCAATGAGGGAAGGGTAAGTAAGATCACCAGGCATTTGAAGAAAGTAAAAACCTTTACAGAGAAACCCGATTACGACCTTGCTAAGGTGTTTCTTGAAAGCGGAGAATTTTATTGGAATTCCGGGTTGTTTTTATGGTCACTAAAATCCATTAATAAAGCGTTTGATAAACATTTATCTGAAGTTGCCATTCTGTTCAGTGAACTGGAAACAGGGCTGGATAAAAATGCTGAAGATGCTGCCGTTCTGGGAGCGTATTCCGATACCCGTAACATATCTATTGATTATGGGGTCATGGAAAAAGCAGAAAATGTTTATGTTCTCTGCTCAGACTTTGGTTGGTCGGACCTTGGTACATGGGGTTCGTTATATGAACATTCGGATAAGGACAGGAATGGCAATGCCATACTGGGGAAAGATGTTTTAAGTTATGATTGTAAAAACAACATCGTCAGTACACAGCCCGGAAAGTTACTGGCAGTTCAGGGACTTGAAGATTATATTATCGTTGATTCCGACAAGGTATTGCTGATTTGCAAGCGAGAGGATGAGCAGAAGATAAAGCAGATGGTGAAAGATGTAAAGATGCAGAAAGGGGAAGACTATATATAACAAAAAACCCCGGTTGTTCCGGGATTTTTTTCTTTACATGTATTTGTATTTTGTTAATATTCCCAAAGGTCCTGTTCAAAGTCAAAGATCTCCTGTTTAATTCTTTCAGATTCAAGAAGGGCTGCACGGCCAACTTCATAGCTGTTAACCTGCCGGTTGTTATAGACATTTGATTCTGCATAGATGAAACTTGAGAATCTGCGTTGCAGAAACAGGTCGTCATAAGAGATCCTTTTTGCGTCGTTGTGTGCATTAAAGGCTGCATGATTTGCAAAGGTACGTCTGAAATCGGGATAATAGATCCAGAATAGCTGTCTCTTTTCTGTTGTTTCCGTTACATCGTTATAGGTCATGACAATAGGGCAAATGGCTAAAACACGAACCTGCATCGAAGATAGCTTGGTATCGAAATACCAGACTTCCTGGACCAGGTATTGTTTTACATCTGATGTATTCCGGTCTTTTTGGGATATGGTTGGTATCAGGATCGAAGGATTGTCGGGATCCGGAACCATTATAGTATCCGATCCGGCGCCAAATTTATCATCAATATCGGCCTTGGTGATCACTACAGTGAGGTTGTTTCCCTGCTGGTCGGAATTGGTATCATATGCATTAACGGTTCCTGAGTTAATTTCACCAAGTATGACATCTATCAAGCTATACCAATCGCCTTGCGGTATTGAAGGATAGTAGAAAGGATGGTTCATTTTTTCTCTAAGGTCGATCAGACGCCAGACTTTTTTTGCCCACATCACATCTGCCTCGCGAAGATAGGGATAGGGGGCAGGTTTTCTTTGTCCTATTTGTTTTTCATAGATCCATTTCCCGTTCTGAGCCTGAATGGGCTGCAAAAATAACGGGGCCATAAAGATCAGGGTTAAAAGTGTACCTATTATCTTTTTCATATTTCAAGGTTTTTCTGACTACTGTATTTTAAACGCAATAGGGGGCAGATTTCTTGTCCTGCCATCGGGTCCTACTGCTTTAATATCGCTAACAAGCAGTGATTGGTTCCTTCTTAATCTGTTCAGAAGTGCCTTTTGTGCGGCGGTGAAACGGTTATTGGATGACTCTGCATCGATCATGTAACCCTGACTGTTAATGGAAACTTTAAATCCGGTAACACGGAAAGTCAGGTCAAAATCAAAATTCTCAAGTTCAGCAATAACTCCCTGCTGAGCCACGAGAATATTTCTGGCAATATTTCCGCCCTTGCTTAAACCGATCTTGGCAACCGGATCGGGCACGTCCTTCACACGGAATGGCACTGCGGGAAATGTACGGCGAACACCGTTCACTTCAGCACTGACTGTAACATTAGCAGTAATTCCAGGACGTGCGGGTTGAACAATGAAGGTGCTTCTGAACCGCGGATGCCGGCCGGGCCGGATTCTGCCATTGGTCATGTTAGCCCGGACATTTTGCCCGCCGGGAACAGAAATATCAACAGGATTATCCACGCCAATATAAAAAACGTTCATGGCGGTGGGTGACACGACCACATTGGGCTGTGCAACCGTATAATTTCCTTCAAAGGGATGATTAATAACGGATCCATCCGGGGCAGTTACCTTAATCAGTCCTTTGTAGGTTTTTTCACCCAGGGTATTGGCAGCAGCATCATACACACCCATTCCGTTTTCATCAATGGTCAATGTTTCATAATCTCCCACCATTCTATAATCTTTCATTCCTCCGGGCCCCTCAACTTCTTCGTAGTCTCCAACAAGGATCTCGGGTTTGGCTGTCGAGTCCATGGCGGCAATAAATACTTTGCCACTGTATTGGCCGCCACGAAGCACATAATTTGATCCCATAACAATGGGTTCGAGTTTGTTCACTCTGATATCAGCAGCTCCAATCTGACTGTAGAAGAAATCAAGTGCGTCGGCTTCAGCATTTCTGACATCATTTTGCATTTTGGAAAGTATTGTAACTACTGCAACCAGGGGGAGTGACTGGAAATTATGTGTTTCCCATAATTCCTTACCCTTGAGTGTGGATACATCCTCTGTTAAAAGGCCGTTTTGAATAGCAGAAGTTATATTTGGTCTTCCTTCTCCAATCTGTTCCAACAAAAATTCCCTGTAATCAATTATGGCTGCTTTCAGGTCAAAGGCTTTTCCATTATTGTTTGATCCGATCATGATCTCTGAGGGGATATTGGTATCGTCTATACGTTTAATGTGCTCTGTGATCACATGAGTACCATCGAGTGCTTCACTATTTTCCCCTTCAGCTTTTTTAACAATTTCAACTTTCAAAGCCTGGATATAATCATACAATTCGTTTGACCGGCCTCTTACACTGTGTGCTATTTTCACCCATGGCCCTGCTTTTGTAGGATTGGCTATGGCCTTTGCATCAAAGTCGCTATAAACTACTGCATTTTTTTGCATAAAGTTGGCAGTGGTTTTTGTCAGACCTTCATCGACACGCTTAAAAGCTTCAACGGCTTCTTTTGATACATTCAGTGCAAGCAGCGCGGTGAGCACCAAATACATCATACCGATCATTTTTTGTCTCGGAGTTTCTTTTCCGTGAGCCATATTTTTAATTTTTTAAGTCAGTGAAATTACCTGCTCATTACATTCATAGCGGCAAGCATGTTGCCGTAAATTGTATTAAGTGCTGAAAGATTTTCACTCAATTTTGTCACCTCCTCTTTATACCGTTTGGTTTGATCAGCAGAGCCGGTCAGGTCTTCCATAATTTCTTTCAGTCCCCCATACAATGCTTCGGTACTTTTGATATATTCGTTGGATCCTTGCAGTTGCAATTCATAAACGGCATTCAGGGCAGACAGGTTTTTATTTAAAGACTCGAGTTGATCGCTATAGGACTGGCTGCCATCTTTTATGTGTATGAAGGAATCTGCAAGGTTCGCATAATTAGAACCGGATTCCTGAATCAGATTTGCAGTTTTGTCATAGGATTCAGACAACCTTTCAACAGACCCTTTAAGACCCTCGGTTGATTCTACATAAGATTCTGTATGACTGTTAATGGTGTCCGCAGCTTTTTGAACATTTTCCACATAATTATTGGATGCAACAGCGGCATCTGATATGTCGTTAAGATTGGTGGCGGTTTGATTCAGGTTTTGCAAACCGTCTCCAAGTCGTTTAAACAGATCAGGTGAAAGTTGACCCTGCTCCAGTAATTTATCAAATTTTTCAAGGGCAGAGCTGCTCCCTCCGATTGGACGTGAATAGGATTCAAGTTCATCCTCATCACCCAAGCCGGCAAGTTCGGGATAAACAAGAGTCCAATCAACCTCTTCGTGCAGTGGTTCAAATGCTGAGAAGAAGAAAATGATGGCCTCAGTTGACAGTCCTATTGTAAGCATGGTTCCAGCCAATGGCCAGTGCTGGATCTTAAACAGTGCACCAATAATAACAATGGAAGCACCAAACCCGTAGAGTTTAGCCATAAATGATTTCCAGCCGCTACTCTGAACAATTTCGGTAAGATTCATAGGTCAAATTTATTTAGTAAATATGAAATTTTATTAGAAATCCTTATTTAAGGCCCATATAGGAACGGACGTTTCTGAAACCAATATATGATTTGGCAGAATCCTGGTATTCATAGGCACGCGTACTGGTCTGGAGAAAATAAGCAATATCTTTCCAGGATCCGCCACGGATGACTTTACGTTTCATAATTGCCGGATCTTCAGGCAAAGCGTTGTATTGATATATAGGATTCATATCGTGACTGAACATGTATGAAGACTCATCATAGGCATTGGTGGTCCATTCGGATACATTACCAGCCATGTCGTACAATCCAAATTCATTGGGATCGTAAGAAGCAACTTTGTTTGAGTACAGGGAGCCATCGTCAACATACCGGCCTCTCAGGGGTTTGAAATTGGCAATATAGCATCCCTGATCGTTCCTGGTATATAAACCGCCCCATGGATACATTGAAAAATCCAGTCCGCCACGGGCTGCATGTTCCCATTCGGCTTCGAGCGGGAGGCGGTACTCCTGAACAAATGCACTTCCCTGCGTGGCAAGATATGTATTCAGGTATTGTGTTCTCCAGATGCTGAATGCCGAAGCTTGTTTCCAGGTAATACCAACCACCGGATAATCATCAAAGGAAGGATGCCAGAAATACATCAGCGCCTGCGGTTCATTATATGCGAAAGTAAAGTCACGGATCCACACCAGAGTATCAGGATAACAGGCCACCTGGTCACGCATGATGAAAGAACTCCGGTCCTGAATGGGGACATTTTCTCCCTGAAGATTATATACATCGCCTTCATAAGATTGCGTTTCGTAGTTGTACTTACTGGTCTCTTTGGCGGCCTGTTTATAGTCAACCCAGAAGTAGTGATAGATAAGTTTTCTTGTATCTACCTGCTTCCGGCCAAAAAAACGTTCCTCGGGAGGGTAATACATTTCTTCAATAATGTCACGCATTTCCTCGTTATCGCGGGGATCAATTTCAGTTTCCCAGTCGATTATCGGCGGGTCATAAGGATCGCCGTTTTCATCTACTTTGAAGAATCCCTCAATTTGCGCATCGCCCAGTTTATATCTGAGAATGGAATCTTTCACGTAATATACAAACTGGCGGTATTCATTATTGGTGACCTCTGTTTCATCCATCCAGAAGGCATCGACAGTAACCGTTTTACTCATGGTATTCATTGCCCAGGCAACGTCCTGGTCACTTGGTCCCATATTGAAACTGCCCTGAGGAATAAATATCATTCCAAACGGATCTGGTTCAAACCACTTCTTTCGACCTTGAACTCCGACAACCTCCCCATTATAAGAATTTCGCCCACAACTTGTTACAATAAAGGCGGCGATTATTACGAGGATTGATAACTTTTTCATGATACAACAAGGTTTTATAATGCAAGTAAACTAAATTTTTTAAAAAATCATAAAAATCTAACACTTTTGTAGCGTCTGGGACTTCGGTCCACACTCAATCTGAAACTGTAATTCACCATAAATTCATGACTCCCTGAGGAGCTTTTAATGATGGCAGAGGTTGGGAATTCATAAGCATACCCAATCCGTAATCCGTTGATCAGTTGAATGCCCAACAATCCCACCACTGCGGATCCTGCCTTGTAAGAAACGCCACTCCAGAATTTTTTATTGTACAACATGTTGGCATTAAATACAATTTCTGAAACGGTTGCGTCCGAAACAACCTGTATGCTGGGCAGGATCTCAAACAAAGGATTTGGTAACTGGAAATTATATCCGGCTATGAAATAGTAATGTCTGCGTGCATTGGGACTGCCTTTACTGTACTTAAATGTGGCTTCATTCAGGTGGGTGACAGAGATGCCTGCATACAGGTCCTTGGCCTGATAATAGAGGCCAAACCCCATGTCAAATACAAAAATACTTTCATTGTTCTCAGGGATCAACGGATCACTTGAAGGGGGTTGGTGGTAGTCGCTGTTTGGTATAGACCACTCTGGCTCAAGAGATTGGTTTATGAAACCGAGGCTTACACCAATGCCTAATTTCCCTGAACCAACATCCAGGCGGTACGCATACGAACCTGTAATGTTTAGATTGTTGGTGAATCCGGCTTTATCTTTCATAAGGTACAATCCAACGCCGCTGCTCAGGCCAAATGGTTTGGCTGGAGCGTTGGCATGAAACACTGTTGAGGATGGGGCTCCACTGAAACCAACCCACTGCTGCCGGTTGATCATGGTGGCGGAGATCATGTCACTGCTGCCTGCAAAACCAGGGTTGACAGCCATCTGGTTAAACATGTAGTGACTGAATTGAGGATCCTGCTGGGAGAGTCCTGATGATGTATATGCTATGATAATGAATGAATACAAAAATAACTTTTTCATGCGCCTGTTTTACCTCCGGGCTTATGTTTTTTATTAAAACCTGACTGCAGGTAGTAAAATAAGCAAAATTATTACTCACATACAAATTTTAAAACCGGATCCACATGACATTGGGACTTTAATAAACCTTGTGTCAAATGGAACTTTCCAGAGATCATTCCTCAAAACAAATAACGAAAGATCTGAAGGAAAATTTCATGAAAGTTTTATTCCGGCACATCGTTATACAGGAAGTCTATTCAGAAGGTTACCAAAAAGGTCTTGTTTTTGACAGAATTAATTTATTTTTTGGTAGGCTTTCCACCAGCGGTCAGGTATTTCCTGTCTTCCTGCCATCAGATAATCTTCATAGGAACATGAAATCAGAAAGGGTTTCCCTTTTTTGCCTGGCAACCGGGGTATTTCAATCCACCAGCGATTGGATTGTTCACTTTTATAAAAGACCAGGTCCTGAATGATAGAATCAATAGCGACAATAAATTTGGTAAAGTTTTCAGAAGTATCAGGTTTTTCAGATCTCCTTTGCATGAACCCGTCAATGAAATACCAGATAATTTCTGCAGCAAGATGAGCAGTAAGGGCATTTACATCATGTTCAGGATTCACTTCAGATATGAAAAAAACAGACAACTGGTCACTCAGGCCACAATATCTGGATAGTTGACAGGCTTCTTCACTGTAAAATCCATTGGGTGAGGGATGGTAATGACCTGGTGCATCAGAATTTTTTATGGCACAAATATCGAAGGATACCATATCGGCATCACGCAATACAGGTTCCATTTGTTTCAGGTCCAGACGTGCTTCACCAAGCCGCACGGTTTCATAATATAAATTCTTTAGCAATTCCAAATCATCACGGTCGGTGAAACATACCTGATGCCCGATGTTGGTGTAATTGAATAGAAACCTGGTTTTTTGATTGAGTATATTCTGAAGGTATGTTTCGGAGCTGAGCTTTTTAATTTTTGAATTCAGGTCGATCCTGGAGTCAATGGAAACCAGATTTATGACTCTGTTTAACTTTTCAAAAGCCAGGATCATTCCAATGGTCAGATCCTGTCCTCCGCCAATTACCACCGGTACGATCCCTCCGGACAGCAGTTCTGAAACGACTGTTTGTAATCCATAATAACTGTCTTCAGGTTTGGGTCCTGTTTTCAGGTTTCCCAGATCAATGATCGGAAGGGTTTTATTAAATCTGTGAAGCCGGTATAAATGTTGCCTGATCCTGTCAGGTGCCCCGGAGCAACCCTTATTCAAAGAATTCCGGTCGTCCGGCACTCCCAGAATGGCTATTTTAAAACGGGAGATTTCTGTTATGGGCTCACTTGGCGTGTGGATGGATATGTTTCTTCCAAATTCCACCTTCCGACTTAAATACCCTGAGGAAGGTTTGTCTAAACTTACAGGATTAAAATAATCGTTCAGATTCATATCTGGTGAAAAAGGATTTATTTTTTCTTGCCCGGTTTCTTCCGGTCCCCTTCCGAAATAATCTTTCTGGATTCCTCAAGTGTTAATTTTGCCGGATCCATTTTGCGGGGAATCTTGTAGTTTTTTTTCTTATATGATATATACGGTCCATAACGTCCTTCCTGGATTTTAAGGTCCGGTTCTTCTGCAAAAGTCTTGATGATCTTTTTTCGGTCGGCGATTCGTTTTTCAGAAATTGTTCTTACGGACTCATCAAGATCGATCAGCAGGGGATCGGCCGCACCCTGGATGGAATAAAATTTCCCATCATGCCTGATGTAAGGACCAAACTTCCCAATTCCTGCAACTACCTCCTCATCCTCAAATAAACCTATTACCCGTGGCAACCTGAACAGATTGAGAGCATCTTCAAGGGTGATTGTATCAATTCTTTGAGACTTTAAAAGACTGGCAAACCGTGGTTTATAACCCTCCCTGGATTTTCCAAGTTGCACTACAGGCCCATAGCGTCCCACCTTTACCAATACCTCTTCACCGGTATCCGGATCGGTTCCCAGAATTTTTTCCCCTGTAGTTTTTCCTTTGGTTTCGAGGGATTTTTCAACTTTAGCATGGAAATGCTTATAAAATTTATTGATCATATGGTCCCATTCCATTTCTCCGCCGGCAATTTCATCAAACTCTTTTTCAACGGATGCTGTGAAATTGTAATCCACAATGTCACCGAAATGTTCCATTAAAAAATCGTTCACTACCATTCCGATGTCGGTTGGGAGCAGCTTGGCTTTTTCTCGGCCAAGGATTTCATTCTTATGGCTCTCAGAAATGTGTCCCTGCTTCATTTCTATTAATGTAACAGACTTCGTGACACCGGACACGTCGCCTTTTTCAACATACCCTCTGTGCTGGATTGTTGAAATAGTAGGGGCATAGGTTGATGGCCTGCCTATTCCGAGTTCCTCCATTTGTTTAACCAGGGCTGCTTCAGAGTACCGGTAGGGGGCCTGGGAATATTTTTCCAGGGCCTTGAAACAGGAACAATCAAGAACCTGCCCGATATTCATTGAGGGAAGTAAGGACTTTTTTCCATTTTCTGATTCTTCATCCTTTCCTTCGGAGTACAATTTCAGGAATCCGTCAAATTTAACTACTTCTCCGGTTGCCGTAAAAACATTACGGTTGTCCGGGATGGATATGGTAAGGGTAGTTTTTTCCAGTTTTGCACTGCTCATCTGTGAAGCAATGGTTCGCTTCCAGATGAGGTTGTACAATCTTTTCTCTGCCCCCGTACCTTCAATGGTTTTATTCTCAGGGAATGTAGGCCTGATGGCCTCATGGGCTTCCTGTGCACCTTTACTTTTGGTTTTGTATGCCCGGACCTGATGATATTCGGGACCATAATCTTTTGTGATTACTTTACGGGCCATATTGATTGCCAGTCCTGACAGGTTTACCGAGTCGGTACGCATATAGGTGATCTTTCCGGATTCGTAAAGTTTTTGAGCCACCCTCATGGTTTGAGCTACTGAAAAGCCCAGTTTTCGACTGGCTTCCTGCTGCAGTGTGGAGGTAGTAAAAGGAGGGGATGGGGACCTTCCGGAAGGCTTTTTTTCCAGATTGGAAATTCGGAAATTGGAATTCTTTAAATCCTGAAACAGTTCAAATACTTCATCCTTTGTTTTGAGTTTTTTTGAATATTCAGACTGGAACTCAATGGTTTCTCCGGATTCGTTTATGAAATTGAAAAGGCCGGTGATCCGGAATGAAGAGGTTGAATGAAATGCCTGGATCTTTCTTTCCTTTTCAACGATCAGCCTTACTGAAACCGACTGAACCCGGCCTGCTGATAAAGATGGCTGTACTTTTTTCCAGAGTACCGGAGAAAGCTCAAAGCCTACCAGGCGGTCCAGGATCCGGCGTGCCTGCTGGGCCTGAACGAGGTTGCGGTTGATGGTTCTTGGATTTTCAATGGCATTCTGAATGGCGTCCTTTGTGATCTCATGGAAAACAATACGGCGGGTATTTTCCGGATTTAAATTCAATACCTCCGAAAGATGCCAGGCTATAGCTTCACCCTCACGGTCCTCATCCGAAGCCAGCCAGACAACCTCTGCCTTGACTTTGGACTTTTTTAACTCCATGACAACCTTTTTTTTATCCTCAGGAATAATATAATCGGGCTTAAAGTTGTTTTTTATGTCAATACCAAAGTTCTTTTTTGAAAGATCTCTGATATGACCAAAGCTGGACTTAACAAGGAAATCCTTTCCAAGAAATTTTTCAATGGTTCTCGCTTTTGCCGGAGATTCAACAATAACCAGGTTCAATCCCATATCTCTGTCATATTAAGTAGGTCTCTGAAAAACACCACAAAGTAAAGTAAATAGGGGAGTAAGTTCAAAATTTATTTTTATTTATTACTACTTTTGGATCAAATTGGACAAGGCATGACCGTTCAGCACTTAAGGCGTTTCAAACCTTAAGCACTGATTAGTAACAACAAGGCTGAGATGAGTACCACTCCTGCAAAATATATTTCATGGATCCGCTGGATGTGGATTATCTATGCTGCGCCTTTTTTGTTAATAACCATTCTTTTTATTTTAATCTCTAAAGAAAAACTTGGCCCCATGCCGGGGTTTGAAGAACTGGAAAATCCGGAAAGTAACCTTGCAGCCGAAGTGTATTCCGAAGATGATGTGCTGCTGGGGAAATTTTATATTCAAAACCGTGTCTGGAGCGAATATGAAGAAATCTCACCCCACGTTATTGATGCCCTGATAGCAACTGAGGATATTCGTTTTTACAGACATTCAGGAGTTGATAGCAGGGGCCTGGCAAGGGTCCTTATTAAAACGGTTCTACTCGGACAGGAAACGGGTGGTGGAAGTACCATATCACAGCAACTGGCAAAAAATCTGTTTCCAAGGGATACGGTCAGGTACCGTTGGCGCGTATCCCGGATGGTGCACCTGGGTGTAGTAAAGTTCAAAGAATGGCAAACAGCCGTTAAACTGGAGCGGAGTTATACCAAGGATGAGATCATTACCATGTATCTCAATGTGATTGATTTTCTTTATCAGGCAGTAGGTATTAAATCAGCGGCACTGGTCTATTTCAACACCACTCCGGATTCATTATCCGTAGAACAATCAGCCATGCTTGTTGGTATGGTCAAGAATCCGGCCGTTTATAATCCCTTAAGAAACTATGACAGGATGCTGGCCAGACGAAATGTTGTGATCTCTCAAATGACCAAATATGATTTTATTTCTCCGGAAGAAGCCGATTCCATAAAACAGCTGCCCATTGAACTGGATTATAAGGCCGCAGATCACAACCTTGGATTGGCCACCTATTTAAGGGAATACCTTCGTACTACTATGATCAGGGAGGAACCTAAAAGGAGGTATTTCTTTACGGATGAACAGTACCAGGATGCCCTGTATGAATGGAATAATAACCCTCTCTACGGGTGGTGCAGAAAGAATAAGAAACCCGATGGTACGAATTACAACCTGTATAAGGATGGCCTGAAGATCTATACAACCATTAATTCAAAAATGCAGCAATTTGCTGAGGAGGCCGTCAGTGAGCACCTGGGCCTTGATTTGCAGGACGTTTTTATGGAACATGTTAAGGCTTATAGAAACCCGCCTTTTTCTGACGACCTGGATAAAGAAGCAATCAATCAGATACTGAAAACATCACTGCGCAGAACAGGGCGGTACAGAAGATTAAGAAACAGCGGCGTTTCCATGGATTCCATAAATGCCGTATTTAATACACCGGTCCCGATGCGGGTATTTTCCTGGAAAGGAGAGGTGGATACCATCATGAGCCCCATGGATTCCATACATTATTACAAGTACTTTGTACGGTCAAGCCTTCTTAGTTTTGATCCCAGTACCGGTTATGTAAAAGCCTATGTTGGAGGACCTGATTTTAAATATTTTAAATACGATGCAGTTACGGCACAAAAACGCCAGGCCGGAAGTACCATCAAACCGTTCCTGTACACCCTTGCCATGCAGGATGGATACAATCCTTGCTATAAGGTGCCCAATGTTCAATACACATTTCAGCTTTTTGATTCCATATGGGCTCCGGCCAGTTCGGGTAAAAGAGAATTCTGGGGGAAAATGGTGAGCTTAAAATGGGGACTTGCCAATTCCGAAAATTATGTTTCAGCCTGGTTAATGAAACAATTCAATCCGGAATCGGTCATTGACATCATGAGGAAAATGGGCATCAGAAGCCATATCGATCCGGTTGTTTCCATCTTTCTTGGAACCTCCATACTTACTTTGTATGAATTGACCGGGGCCTTCAGCACATTTGCGAATAAAGGCGTGTACACTCAACCCATATTTGTAAAGAGAATAGAAAACAAGAATGGGGATATAATATCCGTGTTTCATCCGCGTTTCGAAGAGGCCCTGAGTGAAGAAAATGCCTATCTTATGATAAACCTGTTACAGGGGGTCGTTGATGAAGGGACCGGAAACCGGCTGCGCTGGAAATATGAACTGCCTGGTGAAATAGGAGGTAAAACAGGCACAACCCAGAATCAATCGGATGGCTGGTTTATGGGCATCACCCCAAATCTGGTTACCGGGGTCTGGTCGGGCTGGGAAGACCGGAGCATCCATTTTGAAAGCCTCTATCTTGGTGGCGGAGCCAATATGGCATTACCCATTTATGGCCTTTTTATGCAAAAGATTTATAACGATGAAGAGTTTGCTATTCTGGCCTCAGATGTGTTTGAAGCCCCGCCGGGGTTCAACATCGAGTTGGATTGTGAGAAATATGAAGCGGAGCACGGCAGCGAAAATTTCAATATAGAAGAAGAAACCATCTATTAGTTGAAAAGTTGACCGGTTGAAGCGTTAAATGGGGTTAAAAGATTAAGGTTTTGGCGGAGATTTTGCCCCGTGCAGGGATGGTGTGATGGATTGCAAAATCTGTGACAAAACCGGATGGCAGGGGGTTTGATGAATCCGGCCACTATAATCATATTAACAGGAAACGGCTTTTTGCAAATTCCCAAAGGAAATGAAGCGAAATGCCAGTTTATCGCTAATCCCGGACCTGCTTCGGGACCACTCCAGATCCAGATCATCCCGAAACTCTTTACTGTTCCGGGAAACTTCAACCCCGTCCGGGACCGGGTATCGCTGCATGCCCTGTATACCCCGGACGTTACCGGGGCGCAGAGCAGACTGAATATCGAACACCGGCTAACAAATGATGATTTCAAATTTAAATCGGAAGCTGTCCCTATTTAAATACCTTTTTAAGCAGGTCTGTGACCCTGGCAGCCGGATCTTCCCTGATCAATTTTTCCTCCTCCTCAATTTTTGTAAACAAACCCTCCACAGCTTTTTCGGTGACATATTGGGGCAGGTCGGTTTCAACATCAAAGGTAAAAGGGATCTTATTATAGGCTGTTGTCAGGTCTTTCCAGTAAGCTGTAACCTGCACCTGATCAAGGGTTTGTTTCACATCAGGTTTGAAAGCACTTACCAGTTGAGCGCTGGTTTTGGTTCTGAAGTATTCGGTGGCTGCGTTGCCAGGGCCATTTAAAATATTCCGGGCGTCTGAAAAGGTCATGGATTTTATTGCTTCAATAAATATAGGGCTGGCTTTTTTAACCGCTTTTTCAGCGCCACGGTTCATGGTCATAATAAAATCATCTACCATTTTATTTAATCCAATGGCCCTTAGTTTATCCTCAACAATTTTTACTTCAGGAGGGAAAGGGATCCTCAATAAGGTATTTCCATAAAATCCATCTTCCCGGCTGAGTGTATTAATGCCATTCTGTGTGCCAATTTCAAGCGCCTGTTTCAGGCCCCGGATAATATCTCCCTCAGAAAGGGTTTCATATCCCTGGATCTCAATATTTTGCAATACCTCACATGACGGAGAAAATATCATTGCTGTCAGAACTATTGAAATGATCCGGGTTTTCATGGTTTAAATGATTATGGGTTAATAATTACTTCGGCCAGTACGGGCATGTGGTCTGACGGGCAGATCCCGGCCCGGGAATCTGTAAGTATGCCATGGTGCATTACACTAACCTGGTTCTTAATAAAAATGTAGTCTATTTTCTTCCCCGGTTTACAAGCCTCGTCAAATCCTCCTGCAAAGGTTGAGAGCGGGCCATAATGAGGTATTTGTGATTTCAACAGGGCATCCTCAATTCTGTGTGGATTGTTACCGCCGGTCAGTATTGTATATGGCTCATCTTCATCTGTGAAGTTAAAATCGCCCGTAACCACAACAGGAGCGGGGCCGGCAACTTCGTAGATTTTTCGAGTTAGTAAACGGGCGCTTTCTGCCCGTGCTTCTTTCCCCTGATGATCGAAATGCGTATTAAAAATATAAAAACTTTGCATGGCGGATTTATCGAATAGTTTTCCCCATGTGACAATCCTGTTCAGGGCAGCATCCCATCCTTTACTGGGTTTACCGGGCGTTTCTGACAGCCAGAAAGTGCCGGTTTCCAATATCTCAAACCGCGACTTTAAATAAAAAACAGGTGCAAACTCTCCTTCTGTTTTTCCATCTGTCCTGCCTGCTCCAAACCAGCCAAAGCCCGGCATCAAGGTTTCGAGATCATCCAACTGGTCCTTCAAAACCTCCTGTAAGCCTGCAATTTCAACTTTGTGAAATGCCAGAAGTCCGGCCACTTTTTCTTTCCTGAATGGCCATGCATTCTCATTGTCACCCGGATTGTTATACCTGATGTTATAGGAAACCATCCGGATGCCAATTCCGGCATTTTCAGTCAGCGGGATAGCCGGCTGACTCATATTACGGGGACATAAAATCTGAAAAAGCAAGAGTGTGATTACCAGAATCTTCATTGCAGATTATTTAAAAAGTTGACGCACCAATTGTTCCATTTTATCAACCGCGATGATCTTTATCTTAAACTTGTCAAGTTGATTCCCTTTCACACTATTTCTTGATATAAACATTTTCTGAAAACCCAGTTTTTCAGCTTCTTTTATTCGCTGTTCAATGCGGGAGATGGTTCTTAGTTCACCGGACAATCCGACTTCGGCGGCAAAACAATAGGTTTTTGGCAGCGGGAAGTCAAGGTTTGAAGATAATATTGCGCTTACCACAGCAAGATCAATGGCCGGGTCTGTAACACGGATACCACCTGCTATATTGAGGAATACATCTTTTGTTGCCAGTTTAAAACCCGCCCTTTTCTCAAGAACAGCCAACAACATGTTCAGCCGTCGTGTATCAAAACCTGTACACGATCGCTGGGGAACTCCGTAAACTGCAGAACTAACCAGGGCCTGAGTTTCAATCAGGAAAGGACGGTTGCCGTCAATGGTTGATGAAACGGCCACGCCGCTCAGGTTCTCATCGAAATGGGAGATCAATATTTCCGATGGATTTTCAACAGCTCTCAGGCCGGTATTTTTCATCTCAAAGATTCCCAGTTCAGAGGTGGACCCAAAGCGGTTTTTATTAACCCGGAGGATCCTGTACAGGAAATTTCGGTCGCCCTCAAAATATAAAACGGTATCCACAATATGTTCCAGCACTTTTGGCCCTGCCAGACTGCCGTCTTTAGTAATGTGGCCAATAAGGATTATGGGAATGGCTGATTCTTTTGCAAATTTCAGCAAGCTTCCGGCACATTCACGGATCTGAGATACACTTCCGGGAGAAGATTCTATCTGTTCGGAATATACGGTTTGAATGGAATCAATTATTATGAGCTGTGGTTTGACATTTTGGGTCTGGAGAAGAATATTTTCCAGTTTCGTTTCACTCAGAATATATGTTTGTTTGTTTGTTCCCCCGATGCGGTCGGCCCGCAGCTTGATCTGGTCTTCACTTTCTTCACCGGAAACGTAAAGGGTATTGCCATTCCGCATACTCAGGACAATTTGCAGGGCTATGGTTGATTTCCCGATGCCGGGTTCACCACCTAATAAGATCACTGAGCCGGGAACCAGCCCCCCCCCCAGAAGACGGTCAAATTCCTGATTGTTGGAAGGGAAACGATAGGTGCTATCTGACCGGATTTCAGAAAGTTGTTTTGGTTTGGCAGAAGGACCTGAGGACCACCCCAACTCTTTTGTGTGTTTAACCACTACTTCCTCAACAAAGGTATTCCATTCATTGCATGCAGGACACCGGCCTATCCATTTTGCAGAATCTGCTCCACAATTCTGGCACACAAAAACTGATTTTGATTTGGCCATAATGAAGTGGTTTTCTTAAAACTTTAAATTTATAAAATTATGTTAGCGAAATTGCAATGGAAACGGTTTTAATCGTGCGAAAAACAGTCTTAAGACCATGGTATAAAGTCCAAAAGTACTGGATTAGGATGTAGATTGGCGCAGATGCTTTGATAATGCAGCGATTCCCGGGGATTTTTTTTGGGATCTGCATCTTCCTGCTAATATAACAGCAGAATTCACAAATTTCTTTGCTTTTCTTGTAAACTTATTTCAGGACAAGACACTTTTTCACTCTTCGACCCTTCGCTCCTTTGACCACTGTTTCTCAGTCAGGTTTTGTTTTTTCCTGTTCTGGAACAGCACGATAAACAGCGATAGTGAGCCAAAGATGATCAAGAGGAAGATTTGTGATTCATGAGACAGGGTGGCATACACCAGGCCTTTTTCTTTTGGGATCCCATACAATGTAAGCCCCAGGGAAACGATCCAATGAAATGCTCCGATCCCTCCCTGCACCGGAGCTGCCATTCCAAGGGATCCGATAACAAGCAAAAACAATCCGTCTATGGGTTTTAAACCGCTTGTTTCCGGAAGGGCAAAACACATGATCCAGGTCATCAGAAAATACATTCCCCAAATAGAAATCGTGTGGAATATGAAGGCCCGGAAATTTTTCATGGTATAGACCGATTTCAATCCGGCAATAACACCCAGCATCAGTTTCCGGATTTTCTGTAAAATAACAAAATGGGAAATGCGATACCGGAAAACCCAAAACAATGCCAGGCTGCTTAAGGCTATGAAAAAAAGAAGCCAGGCCCATCCCGATGATGGAAACAGGGTGCTTATCTTGTCTGACAGGGGATTGAAAATATTTTGTATGAGAAATTTTCCAAAAAAGTCAATTTTTGCAAAAAAGATAACCATGGTCAGTATTCCCAGGGTGAGCACATCAATGATACGTTCAACAATGACCGTTCCAATCAGTCCGTCAAAGGGGATTTTATCCGTTTTCGTCAATGAACCGCACCGGGTGATCTCTCCAAGCCGGGGTGCTGCAAGATTGGCAAAATAGCCAATTAAAACAGCCATAAAAGTATTCTTTAAACTGGGTCTGTAACCGAGGGTTTCAATTAGTATGCGCCAGCGAACGGCCCGGCTCAGGTGGCTGAAAAGACTCACAGTAAGTGCCAGAACCACCCATCGGTAGTCAGCCTTTAAAAGATCCTGCCATAAATTCTTAAGATCAACCCCTTTGAATGCCAGGTATAGCAACACCAATCCAAGAGAAAGGAAAATTACATATTTAAGAACATTTAAGATTTTTTTTCTCAAGGGGTCTTATTTGAGAAGTTTATTGGTGGCTGTATCGGGGAACACGAGCCGGGGTTTGAACGAACGGGCTTCTTCAGCATCCATGAGTGCATATGAAATAATAATGATCACATCTCCAACCGCCGCTTTTCGGGCTGCCGGCCCGTTTAAGCATACAGAACCTGATCCGCGCTCACCCTTGATCACATAGGTTTCCAGCCGCTCACCGTTGTTGATGTTGACAACCTGTACCTTTTCATTTTCAATTAAATTGGCGGCAACCATGAGATCTTCATCAATGGAAATGCTCCCAACATACTGGAGATTGGCTTCGGTAACAGTGACCTTGTGAATCTTCGATTTAACAATTTCTAAAAACATATTGGCACAAATTTACGGATTCTGAATATCAAATCAAATATATTGGAATCATTCTGCCCGGGGGATCTTTTATGGAAAGCGGATGTTATCAATCAATCTGACAGAACCGGCCTTCACGGCAATGCATCCGTATATTTCA
>CAYOFK010000038.1:0-7457 GCA_964403185.1 uncultured Rikenellaceae bacterium
TGGGCATTTTACTGGCTTCGGCCTTCTTTAGTTTTATACATTTGCAATTCTATGGTTTTGTGCCACGGCTTTACCTGGGTGTTGTATTTGGATTGATCTATTACTGGTCGGGTTCAATATGGTTGCCCATGCTGGCACACTTTCTGAATAATGGGACTGCTGTGGTGATCTACTATATTTTCGGACAGGATGTTGTGGAAAAAGATCTGGACACTATTGGTACCACTGAAGGTACGTGGTATATTGGACTCATCAGTCTGATTGTAGTATTTACGGCATTGTATTTCCTGTATCAGAACAGGAGCAAAAATCTGTCCACATCCGGTGAAGGACCGCAGGGCCGGATTGATGGCTGAAAAATCAACCTATATCACGCTGTTCCTCTTTTAAGAACCGTATTTTCTGCAACTCATTTTTCCTGTACACGTAGTTCAGTCCGTATTCGGCAGCTTTTTCACGCCTGATGTCTTCAGGCAGGTCTTTAAAATAGTCCTCCACCTCGTTCCATATGGTGAGAATGACATCATCTGCCCGGTCTCTCAGGGCTGCAAGTTCTTGAAGTGTGCGCTTATATTTCTTCCGGAGGGTTTTCTGGTACATATATGCATCAAGGTATTGTTCATATTGCACCTTTACCAATGCCAGGGTAGGATTCGTGATACTGGATATTCCATCCCTGATCCTGACGCCCTCCCCATTGATCAGTTTTTCGCCCAGTTCAATAATTTCTTTATCAGTTCTGAGGGAAGGCAGGGATTTGAGATTTTCATCCAGGCCATATACAGCCCGTATCCTGCATGGCAGATCTCCACGGATGATGGCCAGATTCATGACCTGAATGTAATGGGAGATATACAAACGGGCTTTTTTCTGGGCCTCTTTAAACCCCTGGCTTTTTTCAGTCTGGTGTTTGAAGTTTTGCTTTTGCATACAAAGGGCATGATCAAAGGACCTTATAAATGACTGAAGTTTGGATAAACTGTTCTGGCTGAAGGCCAATTTAAAAGGAGGCAGTTCTTTTCCTTTTTGAAGTGCACGATTCAAGGCCTTGATCCTGGAAGTATCTGTGTTTGGCAGTCTTCTGTAGGGCATTAGAGGGTGTTAATGGTTTGTTGAAAAGGTGACAGATCTTTGCGAATATAGTGTTTTATTTGAAATAAGCAAGGGCATTCGCATTAATATTTTTTTAAGTTTAAATAAAAAATGTTGTTGTTTAAAATTCTGCATAAAAACAGGAGATCACTTTTTTTGAATTCATGATAATTGACACTATTTTTATCAATTGCAAGCCTGTTATTTGCTCATAAAAAAATAAGAATATGTTTAATCAAAATGTTTATGCCAACCGTAGGTCCAGCCTGAAAAGTCAAATAAAATCAGGCATACTGTTGTTCCCGGGGAATACCGAAGTATCCATGAATTACCCTGCAAATACCTATTCATTCAGGCAGGATAGTGATTTTATATATTTCTTTGGAATCGACCATCCGGACCTGGCCGGAATCATTGATGTTGATTCGGGTCAGGAGATCATCTTTGGAGATGATGTTGAAATGGATGACATCATCTGGATGGGCCCCCAGCCTGCCATGAGGGATCAGGCGGCCCTTGTTGGGGTATCCGAAACCCGTTCATTTAAAAAACTAAGAGAATTTATTGCGTCGGCCCTGGCACAAAAAAGGGAGATTCATTTTTTGCCGCCTTACAGGGGAGAAAATAAACTGCTGCTTAGCACCCTGTTAAACATCCCTGCGGCCTCGCTAAAGGAACATACTTCCAAGGCTTTGATCAGGGCAGTAGTAAAACTGAGATTAGTCAAGGAGGAAGTCGAAATAAATGAGATTGAACAAGCCATGGGTACGGCTTATGAAATGCATACTACAGCTATGAAAATGGCCCATCCAGGAATTGTGGAACGGGAAATTTCAGGGACCATTGAAGGGATTGCCAATGCGTTGGGAATAGGTGTTTCATTCCCTGTTATTTTATCCATAAACGGGCAGATACTGCACAACCATTACCACGGGAACACACTTGTTAAAGGACGCATGATGGTCACAGACGCAGGTGCCGAATCACTGTTACATTATGCCAGTGATATTACCAGGACCGTTCCTGTTGGTGGTGTTTTTAATGAGCGGCAGAAAGGCATTTATGAAATTGTATTGAAAGCCAATATGGAAACCATCAGGGCGGTTAAGCCCGGGGGATCAAACCGGGACAACCACATACTGTCGGCAGAAATCATCGCCTCGGGGTTAAAGGATCTTGGCCTGATGAAAGGTGATGTAAAAGAGGCGGTTCAGTCAGGAGCACACGCATTGTTCTTTCCACATGGACTGGGCCATCATATGGGATTGGATGTGCATGATATGGAAGGGCTTGGGGAGGATTATGTTGGCTATGATGACACCATTAAACGAAGCAATCAGTTTGGCCTGGCATTTCTGAGATTTGCAAAAACCTATGAGCCGGGACATGTGTTCACTATTGAACCCGGGTGCTATTTCATTCCTGCCCTGATCGATCAATGGCGGTCTGAAAATAAATTCAAAGATTTCATTAATTACGAGAAGGTTGAATCCTATAAAGATTTTGGAGGCATCAGGATTGAGGACGATATCCTTGTTACCAAAGAAGGATTCAAAGTGCTTGGGCCACCCATTCCAAAGACGGTTTCAGAAGTTGAAGAGATCATGAAGGGGTGAGGGTAGATCAGGACGGGTCGTCAGAATCGCAGATAAACAGGAACCGCGGACCGGTTGCCAAATTGTTACATTGCTATAAAACAAATAGCGGATTGCCTGTAGGGCGCCTCTCTGAGTCGCTAATCGACTTACAAAGTCGATCTTCAGGGCCTTGAGCCTAATATCTGTCGGACCGCTGAAAACGGGGCGCCCACGCTAAAGGATATTCGCTTCGCTCATTCCATGCGCTCAAACGTTCGGCGACAGCGTGCAGACGGAACAATACCACAGTATGATTTTAGTACGGAGTAGCGTTTCTTCATTCTATCCCTACGGGATGCATTCATTTCTGGTCACATATCCAGGCATTAAAATGCCTGTCTATTACCATTCAGTCCTTACAGGACGATAAACAGCAATACTGATCAGCTGGATCAGGTTTTCATCAGATGATTTTTGCTTTAAGGAACTGCCGGTTCAGGCGTGCAATGTTTGAAAGGGAAATGTTTTTTGGACATTCAGCCTCACAGGCACCGGTATTTGTACAATTACCAAATCCCAGTTCATCCATTTTTCTGATCATGGCCTGAACGCGTTCCTTTGCTTCAATGCGGCCCTGAGGGAGCAGTGCATATTGCGATACCTTAGCCGACACAAACAGCATGGCTGAAGCATTTTTACAGGCCGCAACGCAAGCTCCGCACCCGATGCAGATGGCTGCATCAAAGGCCTGGTCTGATATATCTTTTTTCACAAGATTGGCATTGGCATCAGGCGCTGAATTTACATTGGTGGAAATAAAACCACCGGCCTGCTGGATCTGATCAAAGGCATCCCTGTTAACAATAAGGTCTTTTACAACCGGGAATGCCTTTGCCCTCCAGGGTTCCACAACAATGGAGTCCCCATCCTTAAATACACGCATGGACAGATGGCAGGTGGTAATCCCCTTCAGGGGCCCATGTGGTTCTCCGTTGATATACAATCCACAGGATCCACAGATACCTTCCCGGCAATCATGATCGAATGCAACCGGATCATCACCTTTTCTGATCAGGTCAAGATTAAAGGCATCAAGCATTTCAGGGAACGACATCTCCGCAGAGGCCCCGTTAAAATTATAGCTAACAAATTTGCCTTTGTCTTCAGCGTTTTTTTGACGCCAAATTTTTAATTTGAGTTTCATATTTATTATTATCTGTTAGTCAGAAATACATGTATTATTTATAGCTCCGCACCTTTACCTCAACCTCCTTAAACACCAGATCTTCTTTATGGTGATTGTGTGGTTGATCTGCCCCGGCATACTCCCAGGCTGAGACAAATGAGAAATTGACATCATCACGTTTGGCTTCTCCATCTTCGGTTTGACTTTCTTCGCGGAAGTGAGCGCCGCATGATTCTGTCCGGTTCAGTGCATCCCGGATCATAAGGGCAGCCAGTTCGAAATAATCGGATACACGGCCGGCCTTTTCAAGTTCCTGGTTGAGCTCTTCGGCGGTTCCTGCCACCTTCACATCTTTCCAGAACTCATCTTTCAGTTCTTTTACAAGGCTTGCAGCTTTGTTTAAACCTTCAATGTTGCGGGACATACCACAATGGTCCCACATAATTTTTCCCAGTTTCCGGTGGAATTCGGTAGGTGTTTGGGTGCCATTCACAGAAAGGAGTTTATGGATCCGGCCGGTCACAGCCTTTTCAGCCTCATCGAATTCTTTCAGATCTGTAGAGATCGTTGGAGTCCGGATTTCATCGGCAAGATAATTTCCGATGGTATACGGCAGGATAAAATATCCATCTCCGGAAGCCTGCATCAGGGAACTGGCACCCAGGCGGTTGGCGCCATGATCTGAAAAATTTGATTCCCCGATGGCGTACAGGCCCGGAATCGTGGTCATCAGCTCATAGTCCACCCACAGGCCCCCCATGGTATAGTGGCCGGCAGGATAAATGCGCATGGGTTCATCATAAGGATTGATGCCGGTAATGGTCTCATACATTTCAAAGAGGTTTCCATATTTATCCTCTATGGCCTCTTTTCCCTGTTTTTCCATGGCATCCCTGAAATCAAGGTTTACTGCAAGGCCGGTTTCACCTACGCCATAACCTGCATCGCAGCGTTCTTTTGCGGCCCTGGACGCCACATCCCTGGGCACCAGGTTCCCGAATGCCGGATAACGGCGCTCCAGGTAATAATCACGCTCCTCTTCAGGGATCTCATTTGGGTGCCGCTTGTCATCCTTTTGTTTGGGCACCCAGATGCGTCCGTCGTTCCGGAGTGATTCGGACATCAGTGTGAGTTTCGCCTGATAATCGTTCAGTTGTGGGATGCTGGTTGGATGGATTTGCACAAAGCTGGGATTGGCAAAAAAGGCCCCTTTTTTATGTGCGATCCAGGCGGCTGAAGGATTGGAATTCACGGCCAGGGTTGACAGGTAATAAATGGTTCCATAACCTCCGGAGGCCAAAACAACTGCATGTGCCGAATGGCGTTCCAGTTCACCGGTAATCAGGTTCCTGGTTATTATGCCCCTGGCTTTTCCGTCAATCACCACCAATTCCTGCATTTCCCTCCGCGGATACATGGTGACCATTCCTTTATTCACTTGCCGTACCAATGATGAATAGGTTCCCAGCAGGCATTGCTGACCGGTCTGGCCACGGGCGTAAAAGGTTCTTGACACCTGGACCCCGCCAAAAGACCGGTTATCGAGTCCCCCGCCATAATCACGTGCAAAGGGTACTCCAATGGCTGTGAAATGATCGATCACATCGTTGCTTACTTCTGCGGCCCTGTAAACATTGGCTTCACGGGCCCTGTAATCACCGCCCTTGATCATGTCATAGAACAGCCGGTAGATGCTGTCACCATCGTTTTGATAGTTTTTGGCTGCATTAATACCGCCCTGGGCCGCCACTGAATGGGCTCTGCGGGGGGAATCCTGGAAGCAGAAATTCTTGACATTGTATCCAAGTTCTCCGAGTGCGGAAGCGGCTCCTGCACCGGCCAGCCCGGTTCCAACAACAATGATGTCCAGTTTTTTCTTATTGGCGGGATTCACAAGTTTTGCCGAGGCTTTATACCTGGTCCACATTTCAGCAAGGGCACCGTCAGGGATCTTTGAATTGAGTTTATACATAATATGATGGAGTTATCAGTTTTTATTTAAAGAAAAGAATACCAATGGGGATGGTGGCATATCCGATGGGTACCAGGATGGCATAGATCAGCCCGATGGTTTTAATAAATCGTGTATATTTTTTGTGTTCAAGTCCAAAAGTCTGAAAGGCCGATTGAAAAGCATGATGTAAATGAAAAGCAAGAATGGACAGGGAAACAAGGTAGATGACAACATAAACCGGGAGTTTGAAGAGCGCGTTGGCCAACCCATAGAAGTTTTCATGGTCGCCTTCCACCAGACCAATTTTTATAAACCAAAAATTGACAAAATGAATAAACAGAAATACCGCAATGATGATTCCTGTATAGATCATGTATTTCGAGAAAAAGGAAGTTTGTGATTGTGCAACTTTTTTATAGCGGATGGGACGGGCCATCCAGTTCTGAATCTGTAAAATAACCCCCCACAGCATGTGAATAAAAAAGCCTCCGATCAGCACCACTTCAAATATCCTTACGATGGGGTTGGTGGCCATAAAATGAGCGGCCTTATTGAAGGGTCCGGGATCATCCGACAGCAGGAACAGATTCAGGCCCAGATGTACCAACAGGAAAATCACTAAGAAAAGTCCGGCTGCTGCCATTACAAACTTCTTTGTAACCGATGTACCAAAAAAACGACTCATGAGAATACAATTAAAGGATGATGATTAAATTGCGTCAGATATATAAGAACAGATGAATTTATAAATTTATTTTTAATAATAATCTTTTTTCATGTTGGGGAACATGTGAAAGTTATTTAAATGCAATCTAAGAAATATTTATAAGATGCCGGATACACAAAATTTCGGGACAACAGAATTTTTAGATGGTGCCTTAAGGTACAAAGAGAATGGTGCAGGAGAGGCTGTTCTTTTGGTGCATGGGTATCTTGAATCGGGTGAAATTTGGAGTGGATTTTCAGAGGCCCTTGAAAAAAATTACAGGGTGGTCCAACCGGATTTGCCCGGGCATGGTGGATCGGATGTGCTTTCCACTGTGCATACAATGGAACTCCTGGCGGAAGCAGTAAAAACTGTTCTGGATGATGCCGGCATAAGGAAGGTGTTTATGGTCGGGCATTCTTTGGGCGGGTATGTAACCCTGGCGTTTCTGGAATTGTACCCGGAAAGACTGAACGGGTTTTGCTTATTCCATGCACATCCTGTGGCAGACACCCCGGAAACCAGGTGGAAACGGGAACGGGAAATCCGGCTTATTGATGAGGGCAAAAAAGAACTTATTTACAATACCAATATCCCCAATGCTTTTGCAGATGCAAATCTGAAAAGAATGGGGGGAGAAATATCCTTTGCCAAAACCATTGCTGCAAATACCCCTGATGAAGGCATTAAAGCCATGCTCAGGGGGATGATGCAGCGGCCGGACAGGACCGGAATTCTGGAGGAAACCGGACTTCCCTTCTTGTGGATCCTGGGCAGGCACGACAACTATATTCCTTATGAAATGATACTGGAAAAAGTACAACTGCCCAAAAGAGGCAGGTTGGTTACTCTGGAAAACAGCGGCCATCAGGGATTTATGGAAGAGCCCGGAGAAGCTCTTGAAGCCTTAAGTGGTTTTATTAAAGCAATTTTCTAATCCGG
>CAYOFK010000038.1:7557-18975 GCA_964403185.1 uncultured Rikenellaceae bacterium
TAGTCGGAGGCCACCTTCAAGGTGGTCTCCGACTACTACTTATCCTGAAGTGATGTAATCAATGGCCTTTTGCAAGGTATAGTCCACCTCTTTCCAGATGGGATAAAATCCTTCATTATCCAGAATGTTACGGGCAATGTAGGCCTTGATCTCGGTATGGATGATCCGGCCGGAAACCTTGAGGTCGGTTCCCGATGGTTTGACGCCTTCTGAAGCAGCGTATTCCACAAATTTACTAAGCAGATCCCGGGTTTCAAGATAGTTATTCATGGCGTTGGAAGTCTTGAATTCTGCCAGTGCGGACCGGTGGGTATCCGTATATTGAAAGGCATACCTGTAGATGAGCCCCCGCATTCTTACCTTTCTGAAGAAGGGTGAAATACCTGTTGTGTCTATAGGTACAAATATGTCGGGCATGATGCCGCCGCCACCATATACGATCTTGCCTCCCGGAGTTACAAATTTTAACGAATCTGCAAATTTGATGCTGTCTGCCGACTGCAATTCACCGTTCTGGAAACGGTCCCTGAGGTCGTGGTAATAATCATCAGTGCCATTTGTATATGGTTTTTGAATGCTTCTGCCTACCGGTGTGTAATAGCGTGCAATGGTCAGCCGTAGCATCGATCCGTCAGGCAACACAATAGGCTCCTGAACCAGGCCCTTGCCAAAAGAACGGCGCCCCATGATGTCGCCGCGGTCGTTATCCTGGATAGCGCCGGCAATAATCTCACTGGCTGAGGCAGACCATTCATCTATAAGGACCAGGATCTTACCGTCCTGAAACCGGCCCTTGCCATCAGCGTAGAGGTTTTCACGGGGATGTGCCCGGCCTTCAGTATATACAATCAGCGACTTTTCAGGAAGGAACTGATTGGCAAGTTTCGTTGCAGGATCCATATAGCCGCCACTGTTACCCCTGAGATCCAGGATCATGTGTTTCATTCCCCGGCCTTCCAGTTTTTCCAGCGCCTCCAGGAATTCCCTGAATGTGGTTCGTGCAAATGTGGTGATCTTTATATAGCCGGTGGAGTCATCTACCATATAAGAAGCATCCACACTATATAATGGAATTTTGTCACGTGTAATGGTAAAATGGATGATGTCATGTGCGGGTTTTCTTAAAATGCCAACATTTACCCTGGTTCCCCGGGGTCCTTTTAATTTCTTAACAATATCGTTCTGATTAATATTTACACCGGCCACCACAGAGTCTTCAATTTCAACAATGCGGTCGCCGGCCTGAATGCCCACTTTTTCGGAAGGGCCGCCTTTGATAACTGAAATAACCACAACCGTGTCGTTGGGCATATTAAAGCTCACACCTATGCCGTCAAAGTTGCCCTCAAGGGGTTCCTGAACCCGCATTACCTCGCGTGCAGGAATGTAAATGGAATGCGGATCGAGTTGTTTCAGGAGTTCGGGAATAGCGGTCTCCTCCAGGTCTTTACGGTTAACAGAATCCACATATTCAGATTCGATATAATTGATGATACCACTGATCTTATCGATGGAGGGAATAAAGCCGGAATGGGGATTTACGCCTTTTCTTTTTTGCACTTCGATTCCGGTAAATAAACCACCAACCAAAACCAATGACAACACAATGGGCAAATATATTTTGATCTCTTTAATACGTTTATTTAGTTTTTCCATATTCTTATGGTTCCATGTGAATGGTCTCTATTCCGGCTCTTTTAAGCAGGTCAATGCCTGATTCATCCCTGTAATTTTCGGAATATACCACCCTTTTTATACCCGATTGAATGATGAGTTTGGCGCACTCCATACAGGGAGAGGCCGTAATATATAAGGTGGCTCCCTCACTGCTGTTATTTGATTTGGCCACTTTGGTAATGGCATTGGCCTCGGCATGCAATACATAGGCCTTAGTATTCCCTTCTTCGTCTTCGCAGACGTTTTCAAAGCCCATGGGAGTGCCGTTATACCCATCGGAAATGATCATACGGTCTTTCACTATCAATGCTCCGACTTTTCGTCTTTCGCAATATGAATTTTGCGACCAGGTACGGGCCATTTCCAGGTACCTCCGGTCGAATTCCGGCTGGCGTTTGCCATAGGGCTTCAGTGCTGTTTTTTCCGGACTCATAATGTAGGGTCAAACTTACAAAAAAACCCTCAATCTGGAGGGTCTTGTGGTACCCAAAAGTTTATTGCCGGCACAATCATGCCCTTGAAGGTTAATGTATTTTCGAGAAAATAAATTACTAAGTTAAGGTATTTTTATTAATAGCATATTGCTTAGTTTTAATCCTATATTTTAATTGATTTTGGAATGATCTTAAGATTTTGCATAATTATTCCAATAATTCTCTCATGGCATAACATTACTCTCTGTCAAGAACAAAAATCCAGCATTTCATTTGCACTAAGTTTTACGCTACACATCAAACTGGTGAGTAGAGCAAGACTTTTTAACGATTCTTTGATCAAAGACAAGGTTGTTATTAAACGAAATCCAAATTCATCCAAAGGGAGCATATGAACATGATGAAGGTTATGAAACACTTAATATATATAGATTCCCGAGTTTATTAAGAAATAAATTGTATGTTTATTTAGAAATAAATTGCTAATCACGCTGAACATGGATTGAATTTTTCAGGAAATTATTTACAATGAAATGAGAATATTCTATTTAATCCTTGCGCTTTACCTAATCGGAATTTATTCAGTCTTTTGTCAGAACCAAGAATACAAGCTGTCATTTGACTTTTATTGGTCGCCATCCATTTCCCAGTCGATAAATAAATTTGTCCCGAGCTCGAATTATGTTAAATATCCCGCCGCCTTGGGTAATCATCGTGAAGAAAAGAACATTTTATTCCTTTCTAACTTTGGTTTAGCTTTTATTTTTTCAGGTTCTGATAAGGTAAGTTTTGGGATTGGAGTTGCTTTTGTGAAAAGAGGGGGTAAAACTGAAAACTCATTAATTATAAATTATCCGCATTTAATATCCAAAAGAGATAGTAGCCATTTTTATAAGAATTCAACGCTTCGATGGTATTATAATTGTTTAGATTTCCCAATTTCACTTAGTTTGCGTCATTTAAACAAATCATCTTGGAATACCAATCTCAAAGTTTCCTTTTCAATAAGCTACATACTAAGACTCTGGACTCACAGTAAAGGTGTATTTGTTAATGACTCATCATTCACTCATAAAACCAAATGGGACAATTCTAATTTAGATGATAGACTTGGTTTTGCTATTGAAGGTGGTTATAGGTTTACAAGTAGCCTCTCTGAAAAAACTTCCTTTTGGTTTGAACCATTTGTAAACTATTTGATTACAGAAAAAAGGGAAACAATGCCTCACGGCCACCTAAATGTTGGAATTCATTTCGGATTACGATTTCATTGACATCAAATTCTTCAATGATGCAATACTAAACAAATCTCCGCCATGTTGGATTGTTTCCGTTGAAGGTTATTTAAAGCAAAACTGTATTCACCCTAACTTATAAGAATGAAAACAACAATTTTAAAAATACTTATACTTACAGTATTCTCCAGCAGCTTTATAAATATATTTGGCGTTAGTGTTCAAGTATCAAATATAAATATTCCACTGGTTTGTTCAGACTATACTAATCTTTATAATAAAGAAGTTTACATTTCTCAAATTCCTTATGAAGACATGATATGGGAATTTCAATTATATCAAGATGATGGCACTCTTGTTCTAACTAACCTTATGTATTATACACAATATTCGGATGGATTTTATTTTCATCCTGGTGACGGCTGGATAAATACAGGAGATGAAGGTTGGGTAAGTATCAACTTCGGGGTTTTAAAGGCAAATAGAATAAATGGCGCTTATAAGGATTTGATATTCAAATGTAGATACAAGTTGTCATTTCCAAACGCACCATGGAGTCCTTGGATTTCCAGAGAATTCAGGGTCAAAGTTAATGATTTAATTATTTCAGGTGGAAGAGCAGTTTGCTATTCACCAAATAAAACGTTCACGATATCCGGATATCCTGCTTCTTCAAGTTTTTCATGGACTAAAAGTTCAAACATATATGCCGTGAGTGGAGGAGGCTCTACTACATATACAGTTAGAGCAATTTCTTCACATGAACATGATGAAGGTTATGTTAAAGCAACTGTTACAAATAGCACATGTACATGGGAAAAACAACATGATGTATGGGTGGGAATAGTTTTACCTTTAGGCTTAAGGCTGATTGACAGAACAACGGGGCTTCCCAAATATTATTTCTGCAAGTATGAAGCCAACCCGGTTCAGGCTAAACATATTGACGGTGAAGCCTATATTGATGATTGGGATTGGGATGTCTCAGGTGGAATAATAACTTATGATAATCCATACGGTGATAATTCAAAGGCTACTCTCAGACCAACCAGCAGTAGCTGGGAGGTGAAAATTCGAGCAGAGAATGGATGTGGTTGGTCTGAGTGGGCAGATTTGAGTGGAGACCTTATTCTTTGTGGGTATTACTTTACCATGTCTCCTAATCCTGCTAATGATTATGTTGATATTTCAATCGAAAAACCTGACAATGTGCAGAGCATAGGAAATTTTGAGATAAAAATTTATAGTGTTCTGCAGAAAGCAGTATATGAAACATCACTATCGAACAAATCTCTCGTAAGAGTTAATACCAGCCATCTTCAAGATGGTATGTATTTTGTTCATCTGATCGTAGGAAAAGAAAAGGTCGTTAAGCAACTGATTGTAAGTCATTAAATTTTCTTCATCAAGGCCGGGAGCAAAGTTTCCTTGATTGGTTGTACCCAGAGCCGGGATCGAACCGGCACGGTATTGCTACCACTGGTGTTTGAGACCAGCGCGTCTACCAATTCCGCCACCTGGGCAAGTACTAATGTTAAAAAAAACTAAAGAACAAATCATTAAGCTAATGTTGAATATCTTGACTACCATGTCGGTGGCGGAATTGACCACCCACCTCCTGGCTCTTCACTAAAATGATCCGCTGGATCATTTCTTTACGCTCAGCCCTGCCACCTGGGCAAGTACTAATGTTAAAAAAAACTAAAGAACAAATCATTAAGCTAATGTTGAATATCTTGACTACCATGTCGGTGGCGGAATTGACCACCCACCTCCTGGCTCTTCCCTCGCCCACCGTAGACTTGTCGAAGGTGGGGCTAAAAATATCCGCCGGACCGTTTCTTCACGCTCAAACCTTTCCAGAATGGTTTGCAAATGTAATTATTAGTTTTTAACAGGACAAAAAGAAAATCCAGCCCGGATTTTCTTTAAAATGATATTTGTTATGGTTTTCCTCTTTGTCATCTTGTTACATTTGTCAGATAAACCTAAAATTTTTCACCACCATGGAAAATGTAAATATAAGATTCAAAGAAACCTTACAAAGGTTGGGCCTTAAGGAAATAAACGAGGGTGTTTGTACCGGAACCAGATGGCTTGATTGTAAGGGGAAGCAGTCAGGGTCAATATCCCCGATAGATAACACCCTCATTGCTGAAGTTAAAACTGCCTCACTTGATGATTATGAGCAGGTGATACAGACCGCCCGTGAGGCTTTTAAAGTATGGCGCAAAGTGCCGGCACCAAAACGTGGTGAAATAGTACGGCAGATAGGACTGGCATTGAGGGAAGCCAAAGAAGATCTGGGAATGCTGGTAACTATTGAAATGGGGAAGATCTACCAGGAGGGATTGGGAGAAGTGCAGGAGATGATAGATATTTGCGATTTTGCAGTGGGCCAATCCCGGTTATTGAATGGATACACTATGCAATCGGAAAGACCCGACCACCGGTTGTATGACCAGTACCATCCTCTTGGAGTAGTGGGCGTGGTATCTGCTTTTAATTTCCCCGTTGCGGTGTGGGCCTGGAACGCCATGATTGCTGCCATTGCCGGCGACGTTGTAGTTTGGAAGCCCAGTTCAAAAACCCCGCTCACTGCCATTGCCACCATGAAGGTGATTTCACAAGTTTTAAAAGAGAATGATCTGCCTGAAGGGATTTTTAATCTGATTGTAGCAAAATCTTCCGTTGTGGGAGATAATTTTGCTGCAGATCCCAGGGTTCCGTTATTTTCCCTGACCGGATCTACAAGAGTAGGGAAACGGGTGGGAGGCATCATTGGCCGGCGACTCGGAAGAGCCATCCTGGAACTTGGTGGTAACAATGCCATCATCGTTTCCGATAAGGCCGACCTGGAAATGGCCATCCCTGCTATCGTGTTCGGTTCGGTGGGTACAGCAGGTCAAAGATGTACCAGTACCAGGCGGTTGATCATCCAGGAAAAAGTATATGAGAATGTTAAAAAACGGCTGCTGAATGCCTACAAACAGGTATCCGGTAAGATCGGGGATCCAACATATGAAAAAGTACTTGTTGGACCCCTGATTGATGAGGATGCCACCGTGTTGTTTAAGGATGCCATTGAGAAGGTTGGTAAAGAGGGTGGTAAAGTCATTTGTGGCGGACAGGTATTCCCTGAAGAAAAACATGGTTCAAAATGTTATGTAGAGCCGGCCATCGCGGAGGTGGAGAATCATTATGAAATTGTTCAGGAAGAAACCTTTGCACCGCTTCTGTATCTTATTAAGTACAAAACCTTTGAAGAAGCCATCCAATTGCATAATGGGGTTCCGCAGGGTTTGTCCTCGTCAATCTTTACGCTTGATGTCAGGGAAGCCGAACTCTTCCTGTCTGCAGCCGGATCCGATTGTGGAATTGCCAATGTGAATATTGGTACTTCAGGAGCCGAGATTGGCGGTGCATTTGGCGGGGAGAAAGATACCGGTGGGGGAAGGGAATCCGGTTCCGATGCCTGGAAAGGCTATATGAGACGTCAGACCAATACCATCAATTACGGAACCGAGTTGCCTTTGGCACAAGGGATCAGGTTTGATTTTTAAATCTTTGTTTGTCTCATAGCCTGGAACAATTCAGAAAACAGGAGGCTTATAAAAGGTCATTTGAATTACCCGGCGTGGGACAGGATACTGGAGCGGACCAGTTCGAGTACGAGTTTATAAATACTTTCGGGATCGAAACCACATTCTTTGTAGAGTTCCATCCGGGTTCCCTGGTCGATAAACCGGTCGGGAATACCCAAACGGATAACCTGTACATGATAGTTGTGATCTGAGAAGAACTCCAGGACGGCACTTCCAAATCCTCCGATAACAGTCCCGTCCTCCACTGTAATAACCTGCTTGAATTTCTTACCAACCTTATGCAATATGGATTCATCTATGGGTTTGACAAAACGCATGTCGTAGTGGGTTACATGGATGTGTTGTTTGGTAAGTTTATCCGTGGCCTCCTGTACCAGGTTTCCTGCTGTTCCGATAGATAATATGGCCATGTCATCTCCTTTTTGGATTAAATGCCCCTTTCCAACCGGGAGGGCTTTAAAAGGCTTCTGCCAGTCTGTTAAAACCCCGTTACCGCGTGGGTACCTTATTGAAAAGGGTCCCTTGCCATAGGCTTCGGCAGTGTACATTAAATTCCTGAGTTCTTCCTCATTCATAGGAGCCGAGACGACTATATCAGGCACGGACCTGAAGTAAGCCAGATCATAGGCACCATGGTGGGTTGCCCCGTCACTACCCACAAGACCGCCCCGGTCAAGGCAAAAGACCACATTTAATTTTTGGAGGGCCACATCATGTATCACCTGGTCGTAAGCCCGCTGCATAAAGCTCGAATAGATGTTGCAGTAAGGAAGCATGCCCTCGGCTGCAAGACCTGCGGAAAATGTCACGGCATGTTGCTCGGCAATCCCCACGTCAAAAATCCTGTCAGGAAATTTTTCTGAAGCCAGGTTCATGGAAGAACCGGCCAGCATGGCCGGGGTGATCCCAACAATTTTATCATTCTTTTCAGCCAGTTCAACAAGGGTATGTCCAAACACGTCCTGGTATCTGGGTGGTTGTTTCTTATCGGATTTGACTTTGAGAAAGGCCCCGGTAACTTTATCAAATCTTCCGGGGGCATGAAAGGCAGTCTGGTTCAGTTCAGCCTGCCTGAATCCTTTCCCTTTAGTGGTAAGGCAGTGTAATAACTTGGGACCCGGGATGGTTTTGAGGTCTTTCAGAACCTGGGTCAGGTGCAATACGTCGTGACCGTCAACAGGACCAAAATATCTGAAGTTTAAAGATTCAAACAGGTTGCTTTGTTTCAGCAGGGTTGATTTTAATCCATGTTCAAGTTGCTGCACCAGGGAGCGGGCTCCCGGGGCAACCTTGCTAAGCTTCCCCAGCATGTTCCAGACTTCATCCTTAAACCGGTTATAAGTCCGTGAGGTTGTTATATCGAGAAGATATTCGTTTAATGCACCCCTGTTGGGATCAATGGCTATACCATTATCATTCAGAATAACAAGAAGATTGGTTTTTTCAATACCGGCATTATTCAGTCCTTCAAATGCCTGTCCGGCAGTCATGGCTCCGTCACCAATGATTGAGATGATCTGCCGGTTTTCTTTTCTTTGTGCCGATGCAACGGCCATGCCAAGAGCTGCAGAAATGGAGGTTGAACTGTGTCCCACTCCGAAAGCATCGAATTCGCTTTCAGAACGTTTTGGAAACCCGCTGATGCCTTTATACTTTCTGTTGGTATGAAAGCGTTCCCGCCGCCCGGTCAGTATCTTGTGTCCGTAAGCCTGGTGGCCAACGTCCCAGATCAGCCTGTCGTAGGGGGTATTAAATACATAATGCAGAGCTACAGTGAGTTCCACAACACCAAGGCTGGCGCCAAAGTGTCCGCTGTTGGAACTAACTACATCAATTATAAATTCCCTCAATTCCCGGCTGACCCGGATCAAATCTTCCGGTTTCAATTTCCTCAGGTCCCCGGGGTCGGCGATCCGGTATAACAAATTCGTTTGTTGTGATTCAGACATTAAAATATCACTCCCACAGGATTTAAGCAAACACAAAGATACAAATAATATTGAGTAGGGAGATGCACTTTATTGGGATATGAAATTCTTATATTTGTAGTGAAATTCAATCATTTTCCTTAGGAATAGAAGTGCGGAAAATGAATTTTATTACCTTGAAACAACTATCAAATAATACATTGATGAGAACATATTCTGTACTGTTTGCCGGGATTCTTTTTTTATCATTCATTCAGTATTCCTGTGTGTCTTCAAAACAATTTAATGAAGTTCAAACGGAAAATCAGAAACTTCAGGATGAAAGAGACATCCTGGTTGCTGAAAATGAGAAACTGAATGTGGCCAATACCGAAATGTCCTCCAAATTAAACAAACTGGAGGATGAAGTGGCACAATTGACAAATGAACTGCAACAAAAAAAAGAAGAATTGGATGCGGTTTCAAAAAATTATCAGCTTTTAAATCGTGGTTATTTTGAACTCCAGCAGGCACAGGAAGAGCTGATGAAAGGAAATAACCGGGAGACCCGGCGTTTATTAAAGCAGCTTCAGGAGACCCAGGCCGACCTTCAAATAAGGGAAGATGAGTTACGGAACCTTGAGAAATCACTGGAGATAAGGAAACGGGATCTTGAAGAAATGCAATTTGAAGCCCGGAAAAGAAATGAACGGCTTGAAGATCTGGAATCGGCACTCAGACAAAAAGATGCGCTTATGACAGAACTGAAAAGTAAAGTGTCATCGGCATTATTGGGTTTCGAGAATGATGGGTTGACCGTAACCCAGAAAAACGGGATGGTATATGTCTCAATGGAAGAGAAGCTGCTTTTCAAAACAGGAAGTTTTACAGTGGATCCCAGAGGCGCCGAAGCCATCCGGAATATTGCACAGGTTCTTGAACGCAATCCGGAGATCCATGTAATGATAGAAGGACATACCGATAATGTTTCTTACAGGAGCAGTGGCGGGCCTATCCAGGATAACTGGGACCTCAGTGTTAAACGGGCCACGGCCATAGTCAGGATACTTCTGAATAGCGCCAGTATTGAACCTGGTCGGGTGACGGCTTCAGGCCGGGGAGAATATTTTCCCGTTGATCCTTCAAACAGCCCGGAGGCCCGGAGGAAAAACCGGAGAACGGAAATCATCCTTACACCGGACCTTGAAAAATTATACCGCATTCTGGAGTCGTATTAGACCTGTCATGAATCTATCAATCCTTAAGCGATGAAACTCCTGAAACGTATTTTGTTGATCCTGACATACTTTGTGATCGTCCTGCTGATTGCCGGATTCTTCTTTTTAAGATTTATTGGCCGGCGTTCCATTCCGGATTATAACCAGGAAGTGGTTCTGAACGGATTAAAAGATGAGGTGACTGTGTACCGCGACACTTTTGCCATTCCTCATGTCTATGCAAAAAATGAGGCCGACTTGTACCGGACTGTTGGTTATGTTGTGGCCCAGGACCGGCTGTGGCAGATGGATCTGATCAGGAGGGTTACCCAGGGACGGTTATCTGAAATTTTCGGAGAAGAATATGTTGACGCGGATATGTTCCTGAGGGCGCTGAGGATCACGGAGAAGTCGGAAATGGTTTTCAGGGACTGTTCTGATGCACAACGGCAATCATTCAATGCCTTTGCTGATGGAGTGACTCAATATATTGAGCAGCACATCCATACGTTGCCGCCGGAATTTGCAATTTTGGGATATAATCCGGACCCCTGGAAGCCTGAACATTCTCTGAATTTTATTGGATATATGGCCTGGGACCTTACAAAATCAAACTATGCCGGTGAAATTATCATGCATAAGCTTATCGGAGAACTGGGCATGGAGAAAGCAACATACCTGTTCCCGGATGTTAAGGAACGAAAAGAGGTGGTGTATCCGGATTTTAAAATTCCTGAGCTCTTGCTTGAAGCAGAAAACGCTTTAGTACTCACCGGAAGGCTGCTTGAGAACCTGGGAGTTCATGTATTTTCAGGAAGTAATAACTGGGCCGTTTCAGGTACCAGGTCTGCAACGGGAATGCCTTTGCTTGCCAACGACATGCATTTGGGCTTCAGTTCACAGGGCATCTGGTATCCTATGCATCAGGTTATTGAGGGATCGCTGCATGTAACAGGGATTGGTGTTCCCGGAGCACCATTGATCGTTGCAGGCCACAATGAGAATATTGCCTGGGGCCTGACAAATGTTGCCGTGGATGATATTGACCTCTATGTTGAAACCCTGAACCCTGACAATCCAAATGAGTACCTTTTAAACGGGGCATGGATGCCCCTGGAGATCCGGGAAGAAAAGATCTTTATTAAAGGGGGAGATTCCATCATCCTGGAGAACAGGTTCACCCACCGGGGGCCGGTCATTTCGGGATTCAAAGATCTGGATCAGGCCATCTCGATGAAATGGAGCGGAAACGATTTCAGCAATGAAGTCAGGGCGCTTTATTTGCTGAACCGGGCCGGGAACTGGGATGAGTTCAAAGAGGCTCTGAGAACATTTAACGCACT
>CAYOFK010000039.1:0-18836 GCA_964403185.1 uncultured Rikenellaceae bacterium
AAGATTCCGTATCAAGTACGGAATGATGCCATTAGGTTGCTTTTGAGACAGCCCGATATGATATTTTGTCCCTATGGGGTCAGTCAAGTTCAAGTAGCTTGATATTCTTAAAAGATACGGTATTGCCGTGGTCCTGCAGCAGGATATATCCTTCTTTTGCTTCCCCGAAGTCCGGCCAGTCTTTATATTTGCTGCCAGCCACCAGGTCTCTCCACATTTGCGAACAACGTTCATAATCAACCACTTTGATGTTGTTCAGATAGTGCCGGACCCGGCATCCCTTAACGATGATCAGTGCCCGGTTCCAGTTTCCGGTACCGTTGAAAAGATAGTTTTTAAGCCTTTCAGGGGTCTCAACCGGAATAAGATCGTACAACGCACCGAGTTTCCGGTTGCCCTTAACGCCTTTTTCCGTGTCGGGATGGTTTTTGTTATCCAGTATCTGAAATTCACATCCAATTGCGGAACCAGGCCCTTTGTTCAACTCAGGGTCAACAAAATATTTTATGCCGCTGTTGGCCCCTTTTGTTATCATGAAATCAACCTTGAGAATGAAGTTGCCATATTTCCTTGTGGTGATAATATCTCCACCTTTTCCCGACTCGCTACCCCCTGATTCAAGCACGGTGAGAACACCGTCTTTGATTTCCCAGCCTTCAACGGGAAACCCGTCGAGTCTGACTCCGCGCCAGCCGTTGGCTGTTTTTCCGTCCCACAGGAGTTCCCATCCTTCGGACACTTCCCTGGCAGTAAGTTTGTTGTCAAGATAGCTGATCTCCGGAACTTCGGGGTCGGGCTTCATGCGGCTGGATTCAATATCTCCTGTCATGATCCTGATATGTCTCCATCTTATTTTTTTTCCTTCCAATTCCTTTCGATTGATGTTGTGGACCTGCAGTCCGATGAATCCCGAAGGGGTCATTTCATCGACCAGGTTGGCACATTGAATATTATTGACCCAGGTTCTGATCGAGTTTCCTACAGCTTCCACCCTGAACCGGTTCCATTCTCCCATTCTGAAGGCCTCCCTTGCTTTTGGATTCCTTTCAAGGTTGTACAGCCATCCCCTGCGGGCTTCATCATAAATACCGGCAGTCCATCTTCTTTCAAGAGGGTCAATCTCAACCTGGTAGCCGTGCACCCTGCCATTCCTGTAATCTTCATTACTGGCACTTCTTATCTGCACACCTGAATTTATTGGAGCTTCAAGCAGCACCTCAAATTCGAGAATGAAATCTCCATAGTTTTCATTTGTGCAGAGAAAACTGTTTGTGGAACCTGAAACTGTTTCTCCCACGATTTCACCATTTTCAACATAGTATTCTGCTTTCCCGTTGATCTGCGTCCAGCCTTTCAGGTTTTTCCCATTAAATAATTCCTGCCAGCCGTCATTTTCTGCATGAAGTGAGAATGTCGCGGCAAGGTAAACTGCAATTATTAAATAGCTTCTTGTCATGATAGTATTTTTTTTTCATGTAAATTTAATATGAATTTACTACACTTCGGGGCATAAATTTCAGTAAGTTTTCCTGTTCCTTCACACCGGCCCTTACTTAGCGGTCAGACGATAAGCCAAACTCCTCAACTCATTCATACCGGATGGAATGAATGGGATTTTGCATGGAAGCGCTTATGGTCTGGTACACCACACTGATGACGGCAATGACAAGAGAGACAGCACCCGCCATAAGAAACGTCCATAAGGGGAAAGTGGGTCTGTAGGTAAAACCGTTAAGCCAGTTTTGCATGAGAAAATATGCTGCAGGCCAGGCCAGGATATTGGCTGCTACCACCCATTTGGCAAATTCCCTTAAAAATAACACACTGATCTCTTGTGCGGTGGATCCCATTGCTTTACGTATGCCAATTTCCCGGGTGCGCTGTTCTGCACTGAAGGAGGCAAGTCCCAACAGACCGAGGCTGGCCAGAAACAGAGCCAGTATGGTCAGGATAGTCAATACCTTTGCAGTTAAGCGTTCCTGGTTGTGCAGGGTATTCATGGTCTCCTCCATAAAGAAGTATTTGAAAGGCTGGTTGATGGCAAATTGTTTCCAGGTATCCTCTGCAAACTTTATGGTTGCAACCATATTCTTTTCGTTCATCCGCAGCGTTACATACCTGGTGAAAAATTTACCGGGATTAAAAATGATCAGATTTTCAATTTTCTCTTTCAAATTGTTGAAATGAAAATCCTCCACCACGCCAATGATCTCAAATGTCTGTTGTTTTCCCTTGTTATAACCCGGCATAACAAGAAATTTCCCTATCGGATTTTCGAGGTTCAGTGAGTTGGCTGCAGATTTATTGATAACCACTTCATTCCATTTCCGATGATCTTTTGTTGAAAAATATGATCCCTGAACAAGTTTTAACTGGTATGTTTCAGGAAAATCGAGATCTCCGGTCAATCCGGTAAAATGTATTAACTCATCAGGAGGGGTGCCTTCAAGACGGAGCACCTGACCCACCCATCCTTCCATTCCCGGAACTGCTGAGCTTAGCGTTACGGCCTCAATATCAGGATGTTTTAATAAGGCATCTTTAAACGCATCCACACCATCCTCAAGGCCGTAGGCCCGGTCAATTACCAACAGGTTCTTTTCATTAAATCCAAGGTTTTTCTTCGAAATATAATGCAATTGAGAGTAAACCACAATGGTACTGATCATTATGACTACTGCGATGGCAAACTGAAACACTACCAAACCGCTCCGGTACCAGATCTTTTTCTTGTTTCTGCCATAGACCCCCCGGAGTACAGGTAAAATTCTGAATGAAGAAATGGTTATTGATGAATAAAGACCGGCTAAAAAACCAATGCCTATGGTTACAAAAAGGATGATGGGGATGACAAACCATTCGCGGAAGTATTTTACAGATAAGGACTTATCCACAATGGAATTGTATGTCGGAAGAAAAAGTTCAGTCAGGACCAGGGCCAGGATCAGGGCCATGAAACTTATGACAACAGACTCGGATAACAACTGGATAATAAGCTGCCGGCGGTGCGAACCCATGACTTTTCGCATGCCCATCTCCCTGGCTCTTGTGGCAGATTTGGCAGTGGTAAGACTGGAAAAGTTAATAATGGCCAGCAGCAGGATGAATATAGTGACAATCGCGAAAAAGTAAATGGCACTGATATCGGAGGCAGGTTCTATCTGAGGCATTGCCCTGGATTGCAGGTAGATTTTTGTCAGTGGCTCTATAAAGTAGGCGAAGGTATTCTCAGATTTATCCCACTTTTCGGCATCCAGACCCAGCACACTTTCCAACTGGGGCCCAAAGTATTTCTCTGAGAGCCCGGGCAATTTCTTCATAAATTCCTTCACCGGATACCCCTCCTGCAGAACGAAATAGGTATAATAACTATCGATGAACCAATTTTCATTGCTGGTCCACTCATAGGTGTTCAGCGAAGCAAGAAAATCAAAATGGAAATGGGAGTTGTGAGGGACATCCTTTGCGACTCCGGTTATGGTATAATCGCTTCCATCTGCCTCATGTAACACCTTACCAATGGGGTCTTCGTCGCCAAAATATTTTATGGATGTACTTTCACTTATGACCATGGAGAATGGTTCCCTTAAAGCAGTTTCCGGATTTCCCCTGATCAATGGGAAGGAAAATACCTTGAAAAAATTTGTATCGGTATAGAGATACCTGGTCTCGTAAAAGCTCTTTTTTTTGTACCACATCACGGTATTGATGCCCTCAAGAATCCGGGTGGAATACAACACTTCTTCAAAATCTTCCATAAGAACCCCGGCCAGTGGGGCAGGTGTGGTGGATCCGGTAAAATCCATGTTCCCGATAGTTCCCGTTTGCCCGATCCTGTATGTTTGTTTGGCGTGCTCATGAAAATGGTCGTAGCTCAATTCATCGATCACATACAGGAATATAAGTAAGACAGCAGCCATTCCAATGGCCAGCCCAACAATGTTGATGATGGAATATCCCTTGTATCTCAACAGGTTACGAATGGCAACTTTGATGTAGTTACTGAACATGTACAATACTATTACAGCAAACCCTAAGGCTTGCCTCCAAAAAAATCGCTACTTAAGTTATTCAAGGGTCTCTGGTCTGTCAGATATTAGTGCGCAATTCTTATGCCACCTAACTTAAGTATATAATTATCAGTAAATAACAGGATCCAATGATGGTGTTCCGGAACATACAGGTGTGCGAAATCGTTCACTAGTGTTCAAAATCGAACGATTTTTTCACTGAAGATTCAGGGAGTTCACAAATACCCGGGTTCCCGGGATCAAGCTTTACCAGTTCGTCGTTTCACGACTCACGTCATTCGGTCGCTGCCACTCGTGTCATTCAGCTTCGCTGTCATTCAATGGTCATTGGTTTGCTGCGCAAACGTCATTCACCCTTCGGGATGTTCATGGAATTGCAATATTTTAGTAATCCAGAAAATCAGTATCGTCTTCATTAACTTGTTTGCCGGATGTTCTTCCAATTGATTTAATATAATTGTTCAGCCTAACACTGAGATTTGCTGCCACAGAATCAGAAGATCTGATAAGTTGTTTACCAATAGTGTCTTTTGCAAAATGATCCCACTTTATTACTAAATTCCAAATTTTTTCAGCAATATCCATAGATAGCTGATAAACCTTCAATTCCTCAATATCCATATTTATTATTATTATTTAACAATCGTATGACCATCGTATGACTATCGTATGTCCCCCAATGACCATCAAAAACTCCACCTGAACTTCACCCACAGTTCATCTCCCAGTTCCCACCATCGGTCAATGGCTGCTCGTGCGAAATTATTGGAGTAGTTTGTAAGAAATTCACGGGCCAGTTGGGTTGGATTGCCGTTTTTGGCATTTTCATCGTCTATTTTTAATAATTCAAGGGCTTTTTTCTCAATAAACTCAATTTCATCAAAGGCCTTGTTCTCGAATTCCGCCACAACAGGTTCGATGATCTTTTTACCTTCCCCCCATTTTACCATGGCCAGCCGGTTGGCGCGGCGGAACGCCCACATGGCAGATTCCTGGCTGAAGTGATCCTGCCCGCAGACAGAGAAACTTTTGGGAAGGCTCAGGTTTCCTGCATATATTGGGATCCGGGGACTTTCCCTGGGAACATCAAATGCAAACCATAACCTTCCGCCCACTTCATCAGGCAGCCAGCTCCGTAACTGTACAATCCATGAGTAAGCACAATACTGAACAGATACCGGCCTGTAACGGACCACAATCCCTGAGTCAAGGCTGTTTAACAACTTCCGCTTGTCGCCGGCCATCCAGGGATGGGCGGCAGGACTGATGATGGTATCGCTGTGAGTATTGCCTTCATCATCTTTACGTGTTTCCGTAAGGGTCAGATTTTTTATCATTTCCCACGGGGTCCCATCGTAGGTTGTCCGGTAGAATTTCATGACATCGCGTATGTCAACTTTATTTTCCGGCTTCACTGAGAAAGGCAATTCCTCATCATCAAATTCCAGACCCAGGGAAGGAGCCAGGGAGCTGAGGACGTAAAATTCCCTGATGTTGAATGGTTTTCTGTCTGAGTAGACTTTCCAGAATTTAAAAGTTTCTTTTCCATCCCAGTATTCCAGTTTTTTTGCCACCTTAAAGACATTGTCTGAAGCCATATAATGGTCCTCATCTTTAAGATCAATTGCTCCAATCCTGGAAATGTTTGCAGAAATGCCAACATGGTCATCAGGTATGCGCTGTGCAGCCCACACTCCACCAATCTTACCGGATCCTTCGCCCATGATCTCCATTTGCCACACCTCATTTTTATCTGCGATAGTAATGCATTCCCCGGAATCTCCGTACCCATATTCTTTAATAAGTTCACCGATCAGTCTGATGGCTTCCCGGGCAGTGGTGCATCTTTGTAAAACAATGCGTTCCAATTCCTCAATCAGGAACAGTCCGTTTTTGTTTCTCAATTCCCTTTTGCCTCCAAATGTAGTTTCACCAATGGCCAGTTGCTTTTCATTCAGACACGGATAAGCCGTATTTAAGTAGGCATAGGTTTTGTCAACCTCCGGGATCTCTCCCTTTTTTTCAACATTTTCATTACTCCAGGCGCTGCTCGTATGCATAGTACCCCAGTTTACAGAATGCATGGTGCCGGGTTCATGTTCCTGCGCCGGAACAAAACCCAGCCAGGTCCTGTACCAGGCATCACAGGTGTGGCTTGTAATTACAGAGCCATCTGTACTGGCATCTTTACCCACCTGGATGCTTGTACAACTTTCGGAGTATTCATCCGGATCCTGTGCCCGCATAATAACCGGTGAAAAGTTCAGGGCAATCAAAACAGAAATTAATAATAGTCTGGAATTTAAATTTTTCATAGTAAATATGATTTATCCATTATAACAGCTTTGTTGATTTGAAAAAACTAAAATACCCTCAAAGATGGGGAATGAAGCTGAGAATTATCATGCCTGATAAATAAGCCCTGTGAAGTGGGTGATCCCTGATGAAGAATATCAGGGCGGGCCTGACATTAATCGTCAGGAGGCGAAATAGTAATAGTTGTGGGGGACCGAACGTAGGAATTTGTCCTGTGGACAAGTTTAGTCCCACCTTCGACAAGTCTATGGTGAGCAAAGGAGGGGCCAGGTTGTGGGCTGCTCAGTATCCAGGGTAACCAGTAAAACGGTCCGACAGGTACGTGCCGAAGTCTCAAAGGGCAACAAAAAGCCACGAATGCAAAGAATAAATATCTGTAAAATGTCAATGAGATCCTGTTCCAGCCTTTTGATATCAATAAGTGGTTTGTCCTTGTGATAATTGTTGTAATTTCCGTTATTGTGTTGGGTTTGGCGACTTGCTGTATCGGATTCCTTTTCCTCATTATTCCATATATAGGCTCTGTGATCATGTTACCGGTATCGGTAACTTTCAGGGCCTTTAGTGTGGAATTCCTGGAACAGTTTGGCGGGGAATATAAAATATTTCCTACTAACGATACCCCGGAAAAAGCGGCTTAGTAAATGACAATTTAGGAACAGGCCAGAGGTGGTAAGGGTCCCGAAACGGGGACAAAGAAAAAACCATTTACACGTTCTGATTACCTTATCCGGACTTTGGATTCTATTTTGGCTGATCCGGATGTGTTTAGAACTGTTTGGGATCCTGTAATTATTCCTTCTATGGGACCTCCGGGGTTTTTGAAACCTCGAAGGTCTTTTTAAAAAGATTTACTTTTTTGGCTGCGACTGTAATTCAAACTCCAGGGTTCCGGCCTGAATGAGTTCCTTATGTGAAATGAAGTATTCCCTGTATTTTTCCCCGTTCAGCCTGATAGATTTTGTGTAGATATCTTCCGGGTCAGAACGTCTGGTGGAAATTACCAGCTTGTCAACCGGATAATGATCTGCATCCAGGTGGATGGTTACTTTATCAAAAACCGGGCTGGCTATTGCATAATTCATATCGCCCGGACACACCGGATAAAATCCCATCATCGCATATACCAGCCATGCCGACATGGTGCCGGAGTCATCATTTCCAGGCAGTCCTCCGGGTTCATTTTTAAAGTATTCCCTGATCAGCCTGTGCACTTCCTTTTGAGTCCGCCATTCCTCACCTTTTACATAATTGAACAGGTATGGATAACCAATATCCGGCTCATTGGCCATATCATATAAACCTTCATCAAATACGGTCTGTAATTTATTGATGAACTTCTCTGGCCCTCCCATCAGTTTCATGAGGCCCTTAATATCATGTGGTACATAAAATGTATAATTCCAGGCGCTGCCTTCATGGAAACCCGGACTGGGTTCGAAATTCTCTCCCTGCCTTGGATTAAAAGGGGTTAAAAAGCTGCCATCCTGCAGTTTGGGCCTGATCATTCCGGATTCCTTATCGAAATAATTTTTGTATCCCAACGACTGGTTCAAAAACTTTTGATGATCCTCTTGTTTGCCAAGGTCTTTCGCCAACTGTGCCAGGTTCCAGTCTGCAATATAGTATTCCAGGGCATGAGATACAGAATTGTCATAAGGCTGATTGAGTGGCACATAACCCTTTTCAATATAAAAATCAATGTCTGGCCTGAGTATGTTTTGTTCGCCAGGTGAAGTGGCGGATTTATACATGGCTTCATAAGCAAGTCCGATATCAAAATCACGGATCCCCCTCAGCCAGGTATCAACGATCACCGGTATGGAGGGGTCTCCTTCCATGATCAAAGCTTCCCTGCCGTATAATTCCCATTTTGGCAGCCAACCGCTTTCCCTGTACATGTTCATCATGGTGTGTACGATATCGAGTTGTCGCCCAGGATATACCAGGGATAAAAATGGGTGGACATTCCGGTATGTGTCCCACAATGAAAAAACAGTGTACCTGTTTCCGCTTTCCTGCAACAGGATCTTATTGGATTCCATAGCCGGATACTGTCCGTTGACATCCTGAAGGATATTCGGGTGTAACAGGATATGATACAGGGCCGTATAAAAAATTACCTTATCATCCTTTCGGCCCCCTTCAACTTCAATTTTTGACAAAGCCTTATCCCATTCGTTGTAGGTGTTTTGGGCAATGTTGTTAAAATCCCATCCTGGATTTTCTGCCTGGAGGTTTTCCCAGGCGTTATCAATACTGACATAGGATACCCCGATCTTAACTTCGATCTGTTCCCCTTCGCTGGTGTCCCAACTGAGCCAGGCCCCGATATCTTCACCGGCCAGTTCTTTTTGATATGCGGTATATATTTTATATTTCCCGCTTGAGGGGCTCCATTCATGCCTGATGCCAGGTAAGCGTCTCATTTTTTTCCAGTATCCGGATTCTTTGGGGGCCTGACTGAATTCCACAACAAAATATACAGGGAAAACAACCTGGGGATTGTAACATAATGTACCCAGAATTTTAAATCCCTCATACCTGGTTTCTGAAACTTTTCTGAGCATGGAACCCGACTCATTTGTCAGACCCTGGCCCAGATTGAGTAATATATGTGATGCTCCTTCAGGAAAGGTAAACCGGCTCATTCCGGTCCGGGTGGTTGCTGTCAGTTCTGCCAGTACATTATATCTTTCCAACTTGTTTTTATAGTAGCCAGGCCGGGCAGATTCTTCATTATAGGCTGAACCATACCTGGTGAAATCCACCTCAAGAGCACCGGTTATGGGCATGAGCATTAAACTACCCAGGTCGGGGCAGCCTACACCATGAAGATTAACATGACTGAATCCGGTCAGGATCTTATTCTGATATACATATGGATTGGACAGCCACCCCGTATCGGTATTGAGTTCATTGCCCTCAGCGAGAGATACATTATACGGGACGACAGAAGCCATTCCTGAAGGAGCTACTGCACCTGGGTAGGCCGCTCCGTAATTTGATGTTCCGATAAAGGGATTTACATAGCTGGCCGGTTCCTGTGCAAAAACGGATGTTGCTGCTGACAGGATAAGACAAAAAACAATAATACGCATGGCGGTTTTTATTTGCTTATAAAAATAAGAAAACCGCTGTAATCACACTATTAAAAAAAGACCCGCGAGGGGACATGTTTAGAATGTAAACACGGGCCAGGTTGAGTGTAAGAAACCTCGCAGGTCTTCTGTTTTAAGTTATACATTATATGTTACTGGCAGGTAATTGATTGTGTTGATTGATAAGTATATCGTTACAAACAATCAAAAAACAAACCCCCTCGTTACCGCAAAGCTCAAACGAGGGGCGGGCTGATAGATATAGGCTAAGGATGAGGCTCTGTAGATCGACTTTCTAAGTCGATTGCGGTCTGAAAAGACCGCTTATTTATTAAGCGACTTGGAAAGTCGCTCTACAGAAATCAGGCTAACCTTAAAAAGAAAATTGACAGTTTGGCAATCTATCTCCATATTCATATGTTTAATATTATTGGTAAAATTGCCTGTGTTTTGTATTTTGTAATCATAATTGATCTATAGTGGATTGCAATTTTTAACCAATAAACATCACTCCCATGAAAACATTTTTTATGACTTCTGGCATTTGCGTCCCAATACCGGAATTGAGACATGATCTATTGCTGCATATTATACTTTTCTCTTTTATTTTTCACCTGAGTTGCGTCCCGGATGCTTCAAAACAGGAATCCTCCCCAACCATTGATCCTGTTTCTATTGACCCCAATTTTACTCCAAAAGAAAAGTTGGGAAAGCTTTTATTTTTTGAAAAAAGTCTGTCAACGCCACCCGGTCTTGCCTGTGCCGGATGTCATGAACCTGCTGCGGCCTTTGCAGATCCTAATAAAGGCCTGCCTGTGTCAAAGGGAGCCCGTGAAGGTTTGTATGGCAATCGTAATGACATGATGGTTTCCTATGCCGCTTTTGTCCCCGCATTGCACCGGGATGATGAAGAGGATGTCTGGATTGGCGGGATCTTCTGGGACGGGAGGGTGAACACTCTTGCCGAACAGGCTATGGGACCCCCTCTGAATCCTCTGGAGATGGCCAACACTGATACCCTTACCATTTTTAAGAAATTAAATGAACTGGGTTATGTTGATCTATTCGGGGAAGTTTACGGACCCGAGGCACTGAGAGATCCGGGAACGGCATTCAGAAATATGGCCGATGCAATTGAAGCCTACGAGAAAACACCGGAAGTGAACCCGTTCAATTCAAAATTCGATTATTATATGAAAGGAGAGGCAACCCTGTCCGCACAGGAGACCCGGGGCCTGACCATATTTGTTGCAGAAAATAAAGGGAACTGCGCAGAATGCCATCCAAATGTACCCCTGGCGGATGGCACTCCGGCACTGTTTACAGATTTTACATACGACAATCTTGGAGTTCCCAAAAATCCTGAAAATCCTTTTTATTTACTGCCACCGGAATTAAATCCTTATGGGTTTGAGTATGTGGACCTTGGACTTGGAATCACAGTCAATGATCCGGCTGAAAACGGAAAATTCCGCGTTCCCACTTTGAGAAATGTGACTTTGACAGCCCCTTATATGCATAACGGGGTTTTTAAAACCCTGTTCCAGGTCATCGCATTTTACAATACCCGGGATGCCGGAATCTGGCCCGATCCTGAAGTGCCTGAGACAGTGAACAGGGAGGAACTGGGAGACCTGGGTCTTACCAATCAGGAAATGGAAGACCTGGTGGCCTTTCTAAACACCTTAACAGACGGCTGGAAGCCCGAATAGGAAGACCCCCCTCGGTTCCCGGCTTGTAGCCGGGCTCCTTCTGAGGGCAGGCAAATTCGGTGTCAACCCTGGAGGTGGCCACCGATTGAGAGAAGAAGTTTATATTCGTAACCCGAACTTCTGGTCGGGCTCCGGCCATGTTTTGTGTGCCAGGATTAAAACCGTTTGAACTCATACCCTCTTGTCAGTAGTTCTTCCAAAAGGGCAGGAAGCTTTTTGTAGAACTTATCCGGCCGCCGTGGATCGGCACCAATGTGTAAAAGGAGTATGAATAATTTAGAAGCCTTAGTTGTCTTCATGCTTATTATAGTCTTTAATATGTGCCGCACCTACGGAGCGATCCTGGAATAATAATCTTCTATCTACCAATGTTACGCTCCCCTGGAGCGTTATTAAAATTTGATTAACCGGGTTCGGGGACCAGGATGTTTCTCTAACATTCTGCTAAAGCCGGGCTCCGTAAGAGTCAAACATTGGTAGAAATCATTATGCATAAGGATAAAATCGCTCCAGCGGAGCGACACTTAATCTATGAACTTATATAAATATTTATCATTATAATCAATTTTAAATTCCTTCAACATTTTGAGATATTCCTGCATGAAAGTTTTCTTTGAGTGATGCGCTTCCTGATTTATTATGTATTTAATAACATGATCCCGTTCTGATCGGCTGTATGAAAAAGCGCTGAATCCTTCCTGCCATTGGAACTTGAATTTCGATAATTTATTCTCATTTATGAATTTAGAGGAATCTGATTTTAAATCTCTTACCAGGTTCGATAGACATGCTGTAGGTGTCATGCCAAACAGGATATGTATATGATCAGGCATGCCATTAATTGCAAGCATCTTTTGTCCCTGCTTTGATAAAATACCGATTATGTATTTGTATAACCGGTCTTTAAAATCCGGTTTGATAAAGGCATCCCTGTTTTGAACGGCAAATACAAGATGAATGGTGATCTGGGTGTAAGTGTTAGCCATAATTCTTGTTTATTTAATGTGTCGCACCTACGGAGCGAAAATGTAATTTTGTATCACTATCTACCAATGTGTCGCTCCTCTGGAGCGGGGGTCAAGTACTGATCAAATTTCTGCCAATGTATCGCTCCTGTGGAGTGATTATCCTTGCACAATCTCAAATGCTGCTGACCTGACGATGCCGGGGTTAATTCATTACCTGGCTCCGGAGGAACCGGACATTGGTAGAAAGCGTATCTATTGTTTATCCGACTCAAACAAAGGATGCACTTTGGAAGGGATCCTTGCTTCCTGCATGATTTGCTGCATCCGTTGAATGATTTCAGGGTATTTGTCCGCAACATTGTTTTGTTCCTGAATATCCTCCTTCAGGTTGTAAAGGGCCACTTCCATGTTCCCCTTTTTTATATCCGCACGGATTGCTTTCCATTCGCCCATCCGCACTGCCTGTTGTCCTCCGTAACCAGGAAATTCCCAATATAAAAACTCATGCTCCGGCTGGGATTTCCCGGTTACTTCAGGGATGAAACTGATTCCGTCCGTATCCAAAGGGATTTCTGTACCTGCTGCTTCGCAGAGGGTAGGAAGAATGTCCCAAAGAGCACTGATGTGATCGGATTCTGTGCCGGGTGAAATGCTCCCGGGCCAGCTGGCGATCATGGGAACCCTGATGCCGCCTTCTTTCGTAAATCCCTTTCCCCATCCATACCCGGTTTTGAAAGGTTTGGCGCTGTTAAAGAATGGAGTATCTGCACCCCCGGTATAGGTGGGGCCGTTATCACTGGTGAAGATAATCAGGGTATTTTCATACAGTCCAAGTTCCCTGAGTTTGGCAATGAGCTGACCAACCTGGTCATCCAGATAAGAGATCATGGCGGCATAGGTTGCCCGCGGGTACCGTGCCGGGAAGTAGCCTTTATTTCCGGTATAGGGTTCTTCTTCACCCAGTATCCCATGGTATTTCTTCACCCATTCTTCTGGCGCCTGCAAGGCCAGATGCGGAAGCGGGGAGGCAAAATACAGGAAAAAGGGCCGGGTTTTATTTTCTTCAATAAACATCAATGCTTCCTCAAGCATTTTAGCCGGCGCATAATCCTTTTGATTGAATTTATCATAACTGGCCCGGTCATAGGGATCGGCGCCTGCATCCAGTTTGGTGCCCGGAGCAACAAGGAAATTGTCCAGAGTGTCTTTTACTTCATTTTTCCAAAGATGTAAAGGATAATAAGTATGGGCCTGGCGCTGGCAATTGTAGCCGTAGAAAAGATCAAATCCCTGTTTATTGGGAGCGCCTTCGGAGGTGGGACCACCCAGTCCCCATTTACCTACACATGCTGTTTGGTAGCCTGCTTCCTGTAACAGTGTGCCTATGGTCACTGTCCCGGCCGGCAGCGGCCTTTGCCCCTCAAGGTTAGGATCATGAGATGCCTTCCTGAAATCCCATACTTCTCCTTTTTCACGCATTTCGTCATTACTCCTTACGTAGGAGTGACCGGTGTGTTTGCCTGTCAGAAGTACACAGCGGGCGGGAGCACACACAGGGGCTCCAGTGTAAAATTGGGTGAAACGCATTCCGGTTTGAGCCAGTTTATCAAGGTTGGGTGTCTGAATGATCTCCTGTCCGTAGCTGCCAGGTTCTCCATAGCCCAGGTCATCTGCCATAATAAATACTATATTGGGTTTGGAAGTTTTACTTTTACTACATGAACTCATGAAGAAAAGAATACTTGTCAGCAAAACCAGTATCCATTGGATATTTTTAAAAAATTTCAATCTCATATTTTTTTAATTTTTATTATTGGAAGCCATTAATGCGCCGGTAAAACAGACGCATTGATTTTTTCGGCACCTCGGGGCACCATCACAAATTATAGTTTGATTTTAATTTATTCAAAATATTCAGAGAGTTTTGCAAGTATTTTTTTTCCCTTATTTACCATTGATGCAGCGGATTGCTTTTTTAATTTATCAGGAGTAAAAGTTACTAAATATTGGTCCAAATCCAGGGAATCAGGAAAATTAGATATTTCAGGATTCTTTTTGGCCGGTTCCAATAGTATCCTGATCTTTTCGTAGTCCTGTATGCCTTCCCTTAACCTTTCAAAACGTATAGAACTTCGTGGCCCGGGATAAACCAGGTAGGTATCCCCGGCCGGCCATGATCTGAACCGGGTATCCATCAGGGGATCTTCAACCCATGAGTTATAGGCCCATCTTAAAAAACCATCAAAGCCCATGGCAGCGGCATACCAGCCGATCCATGCCGCTTCAGCCGGTGGCGAGAATGTGAAGGTATTGGGCTGTGGAATGCCACAGGCTACATAATAGGTGCTGATTTGATCCTGTTTTCGCCGTTCCAGAATCCGGTCTGATGTACCTGGTGAAATATGGCGCCAGTTGTAACTGAAATCATATATTTGATCATTGATCTCTTCAAAATAATGACCTGCCATGGTGATCCTGAACTCAGGGGCCGTTTTTTCGAGAAAATGAAGAAGTTCCTTCATTTCATCAATGCCTCTTTCATCAAGAGCCAGGGTGGTGATCCCAAGCCACCCCATTTCTTTTAGGTGGGCCCTGAAATCAAACAGAAAAGGCCTCCACAGATCCTCGTAAGCCGGGGTTCCGGGAACAACCTCAACGCTGATAAATCCGGAAGAATCCTCGTCGAAATATCCGAGCTTGTTTCCCCAGGGTACCATGGCGTAGCAGTTAATTTGTTTGGTGATCCCACATTTCATAGCAAGTTGCACATACTGGTCAAATATGGAGTAGTCGAATTCCCATTTTCCTGACGCGTTGCGGATCCATCCGATCATGGAACCAAACGGATCATAGGTTTGTCCACCCCAGGGTTCCTGTATAATGGAGGTGGTAATGCATTTCTGACCGGCCTCAGCTAAAAGCACCAAAAGCTCTTTCAGGGCTTCCCAGTGTGTCTCAGACCATAAGGGGACCTTATGAAAACGGGCCACTGCATAGGGATTTTGCCAGAGGTCGAGATGGAATGTCCATTCTGCATGTTGAGGCAACAGGTGGTTCTGAACCCGGATCTCCAGATTGTAAACCATGAGTGAGTCGCGGGCCGTTTTGATCTCAAAATTCCCGCTATAGGTTCCCGGAAATGCGTCCGCAGGGATCTCTATTGACAACCAGAGTGGCCTGGTGGTCCGCGCCGCGATGGTGAGTGTGCTAACCGGTTCCAGTATGTCCCCGACAAGATGCGCCTGTATGGTGTCCTTATCCCGGTACCCGCAACCGGTTAAAAATCCATCTGAAAGCACATAACGAACGGCCCTTATCGTGACTGCAGATCCAGGAATTGTATGTCCTTCTTTATTGATCAGGTCGGAACACAACCATGAGACCTGTTCAATGCTCTTTGTACTCCATAACAAGAACTGGGCGTGCATGCGTTCCCCTTTCCATCCGGTGCCGGACCATGAGGTGGTGATATCTCCTTCAGGAGGGACATCCCGCTTGTAGCGGTAGTCGGTACTCCCGAATCCGGCCTGAAGTTGTTCCGGAACCGGGTCCCAAAGCCTTATATCTGCAGATTCCGGATTTGCCGGTTCCTCAAATCCGGAATAAGATTGCCCTGCTTTTTGGGTGCAACCGTAACAAAGGGTGATTAGAAATAAAAATGTTGTTAAATGAATTCTCATTTGATCTTGATTAGTATGTAATTATACACTCCTTAACACACCCCTAAATCCCCTCTCAAGAGGGGTTGGGGGTGTGTTCTTTCTCAACTTCTGAGATCTTAAACACCCATGCATGCTCACAGGGTGGATTGGAACGTACCGATGCAGGAACTCTTATGGACACACCTTTGTCTGTCTTTTTCCACTTCAGCGCTTTTGAGTGCCCGAGCATGTATATTTTTGCACCCTGTGCCGGTTTGACAGAAGTGAAACTTACAGATGCCGGCGGGACAGACTCCCCCTCACTGGCCAGATAGATAGCAAAAACAGAACCATCCGGAAGGCTTGTAAAGCATATATTTTCTTCCTTATATGGGGCAATGGGCCTGGTTTTATAAATGGCCGCTCCGTTTATTTTCATCCAGGCGCCAATTTCCTTCATCCGGCTGATGGCTTTTTCCGGTAATTCCCCTTCAGGACCTGGTCCGACATTCAGGAGATAGTTGCCCCCTTTAGCTACAATGTTCACCAGGTTGTGAATCAGCGTTTTTGTTGGTTTATAGTGGTCATTGGGAACATAGGACCACGAACCTGCCATGGTCATGCAGGTTTCCCAGGGATGATCCAGTGCTTCCTCGGGAATGTGTTGCTCGGGTGTGGTATAGTTTTCATAACGGCCCCGCACTGAGCGGTCAACAATGATCAATCCCGGTTGATGTTTCCGCGCCATGGATGCAATTTTTCCCATATTGATATCCTGGTCGTAAGGTTTCTCCGATCGACCCTTGTTGTTTTCCGGATTTAGCCGGGGCCTTGGACGAACCCACCCACCGTCAAGCCAAAGGATGTCCACTTTTCCATATCCCGTCATCAATTCTTCAATTTGATTGTAAGTAAAATCCTTGAATTTTTTCCAGCGTTCCGGATATTTAAATGGATCATAGTTCACATGACGGTCGGGGGTGGCAAAATAAGGCCACCAATAATATTCACAGTGCCAGTCGGGTTTTGAAAAGTACGCGCCGGTTTTAAAGCCCTCATTCCTGAATGCCCGGAAGATCTCTTTGGTGATATTGGCTTTGGGATGTGAATGGAACGGCGTGCCCGGATCGGTGATACTGTAGGTGGTTTGTTTGGTATCGAACATACTGAACCCATCGTGATGTTTGGTTGTAAAGACGACATATTTCATCCCCGCTTCCCTGGCAATAGAGGCCCAGCTTTCCGGATCAAATTTCACCGGATTAAAAGTCTCCTGTAATTTATGGTAGGCCTGTACATATTCAACATAATTGTCCGATTTTCTCTGGCACCAGGGCACGTCTTCTGAGCATATGGACCATGATTCCACAACTCCCCATTGGGAATAGGGCCCCCAGTGCATCATAAAACCGAATTTCAGGTTCTGCCATTCCTCCAGATTTTTCAAAACAAGCGGGTCGGTTTCTTTTTCATCAGGATCATGTTCCTGTGCGAAGGTTGATATTGCAATGAGTGAAATCATGACGAGCAGACCGATGAACCTGTAACTTGTGAAGCTTTTCATAAGTGTTGAGTTTATTATTAATATATTGAGAGAGATGAATGTTTTTATTGTATCTGTTTGCTTTCCGGTTCAAATTTAATACAGGAATCGATCGAAGCCTCAATAATCTCTGCCAGATACTCTATTTAGACTATTTAAAAATATTGAGTTTAATGTGTATTATGGTTTTTCTAAGTTGGCTGCAATGAATGATTTACAAGAAATAATCGAATGCAATACCGCTTTATTTGAATGGATACGGGAGTTCTGCATGCCGTTTCCAATGCTAAATATCATAATCGCAGCGTATTGCCTTGGTAAATCAGGGAAACCTCCCTATTTTTATCGTCCACGATTTTTGGGGAATTAATATTATGCAAAGGAAAAATTTATTTGTTTGTATTGCCGGCACCGGTCTGGCGATTTGGTTTGTTCATTCTTTAATAGGGAGTCTCGTATCCGAGGATGGCAGTTTTAGAGAATATTTTTTCACAAGTATTCCACTGGATGACTTTATTTTCAGGGTGGTGCTTATTGTGATTGCTTCCGGGTTGTGTATTTATTTTACGAAGAAAAAAAAATATTCGGTTGGAGATAGAGAAAGCATAGAAATTGATATTCCCGTAGGCATTAAGAAAATTGCTGAGAGTGATCCTGAATTTCTGAAGAATTTCTTTCATAAGATCAAAACCCAGTTGAATAATATTTTTGGTTTTGCCGATCTGTTGCAGGATCAGAAGCCTCAAAATGGGAATGTTGACAGGTACTTTGGTTATATTGAATCCAGTAAACAGTCGATGTTGGCTGCTATTGATGAAATGGTGAGTGTTCTTAAGATGGGGAAGATCAAGCCCTGGAGAAAAGGGGATGATTATCTGGAGATCATTAACTGGGATGATAAAAAGATCCTGATTGCTGAAGATGTTGAAACGAATTTCATTCTTCTTAAAGCGGTCCTTGAGAAAACCGGCGCCAAGGTCATACATGCCGAGAACGGGATGGAGGCTGTTAAGATATTCAGGCGTGAAAGAGATATTAACCTGATTCTCATGGACATTCTGATGCCTGAGATGGATGGCTTTGAGGCCACAAAGGCCATACGTAAATTTGATGCGGAAGTTCCCATCATTGCTCAAACTGCCTATAATTTTGACTGGACTGCAATTCAGAAAGAAGGACTTGGGTTTAACGATTACCTGGCCAAACCCATTGGCCACTACGATCTCATTTTGAAAGCCTACCGGTATCTGGAAAAATAAACCTGCCCAAAATCATACCAACCCGTCGCTGTATCAAAAGTGTATTTTACCACAAAGATCACAAACCTGCCTGTATTCTAAGGCAAATCCAAATATATTTCAAAAAAATTCATACATACTTAATCGTCCGACGATTACAGGCTAAGGCGAAAGTAAAGGCTGGCAGAAAGCCGGGTGCTAGACAGATATCCTGCCTTTGGGACTCCCAACGGGCTGTCTCAAAAGTCAGATTCCATATCAAGTACGGAATGATGCCATTAGGTTG
>CAYOFK010000040.1:0-18812 GCA_964403185.1 uncultured Rikenellaceae bacterium
GCTAAGGAGGCATGAAAGGACAAAAATATAAAGAAATTCCAAATTGGTTAAAACGTATTATAACAAAACCATTTTGTTAACTGAATCATAATCATTATTTTCAAAAAAAAATCAATATTCAAAACTATGAGTTTAAAAGATCGCAAAACCAGGCGTGAATTTTTACGCAAAATGATCAGTGCGGCCGCCGTCGCCGGCGCTGCTTCCTATATCAACCCATTTGATGTGATTGCAGGCATTGCAGCCGGAAACGGCATGCCCATGCGCCCATTGGGAAAAACCGGTCACATGGTGAGTCTTTTCAGCCTGGGCGGACAGGCCACGGTAGAGATCCCGGGCCGGAAGGAAGAAGCCCTGGCCATTATCAACCGTGCCCTTGACCTTGGTGTAAACTATATCGATACATCCGCTTATTATGGCAGGGCTTATGAAGGAGAGGAGCAGGGGCCTCTGCAAGGCACCAGCGAACGCTATATCGGACAGGTTTTAAAACACCGCCGTAAAGAGGTGTTCATTGCTACCAAAACACACGACCGGAGCTATGACGGCGCTATGAAACACCTTGAGAAATCATTAAAGAATCTCCAGACAGACGTTATTGACCTCTGGCAGATCCACAATGTCAGGAGTAGAGAAAAAGATACCCTCGACCGCATTTTTGCAAATGACGGAGTAATGAGGGCCATGCAAAAAGCCAGGGATGAAAAGATGGTCCGGTTTCTCGGAATTACAGGACATGAGGACCCCGGGGTCATGAACATGCTGCTGGAGCGCTATCCCTTTGACAATGCACTGGTGGCCATCAATGCTGCTGATAAACATTATAACTCGTATATTGAAAACTTCCTGCCCGGTGCTGTTGAGAAAAATATAGGCATTGTTGGGATGAAGATCCCGGCCCGCGACCGGATCTTTCACCATGGTGGTATCATCAACATGAAAGAGGCCATGGAGTATGTGTTCACCCTGCCTGTGAGTACCATTATCGTGGGCATTGATAAGATCCCTGAACTGGAAGAGAATATTCGTATCGCCAGGGAATTCAAGCCCCTCAGTGCAGATGATCTGCTGGCTATTGAGGACAAGGTAAAACCCCACTTCAAATACCTCCAGTTCTTTAAGAACGGCCTCTTCGACTGGCCCTCTTCCACGGATTGGTAAAGTAAACTTCCAGGCTGAAATTTCAGATACCGAACGGGGATCACTCAGTATAACCATAGCTGGAGGTTTCATCCCTGACTTGATCAGGGATCCAGTTGACTATCATCTAAATATCCTGGATTAGCTTCGCTGAGCCCGTCACTCCGTTTCTCGGTTCCCTTAGCGGACTGCCTGTAGAGCGATTTTTCAAATCGCTTGGGGCTGTCTCAAAAGCAACATAATGGCATCATTCCGTACTTGATACGGAATCTTTGTAATGTGAAAATCAGGCTTTTATGGATTCCTGCTTTCGCAGGAATGATATGTAATCTGACTTTTGAGACAGCCCTCTACAGTGCCTTCCGGTTAACCTTAGCCTTTTCTTATTACATTTGTATTCTTCAAGCCATCCGGAAAAATTGAATCCTATGAATATTGAGATCATTTCAATCGGAGATGAGTTGCTCATCGGTCAAACCATCAATACCAATGCGGCCTGGATGGGGCAGGAGCTGAATAATATCGGAATGGACATTTCACAGGTTTCTGTCATTCCGGACACCGGGGAAGCCATTATCAGAGCCCTGGATGATGCCCTCAAGCGTGTTGATGTCGTTCTCATAACCGGCGGCCTCGGACCCACCAAAGACGATATAACCAAAACAACATTGGCACACTATTTCAACACCGCACTGATAGAAAATCCTGACGTGCTGAAAGGCATTGAAGAACGTTTGAAAGCCCGCAACCTTGAAATGAATGAACTGAACCGGATGCAGGCTCTGGTTCCGGAAAATGCACGGATTTTTTCCAACAAATGGGGTACGGCACCCGGAATGTGGTTTAAATCTGAAGGTAAAATAGTGGTTTCACTGCCTGGTGTACCTGCGGAGATGAAGGGATTAATGACCCGCTGTATATTACCGGAACTGCAGTCGGCATTTAACCCCGGGCATATATTGCACCGCACCATTCTGATCATTGGTACCATAGAAGCCAGACTTGCCCAGTTGCTTGAATCCTTTGAAGAACGCCTTCCAAAAGAACTTAAACTGGCCTATCTGCCCACTTCACCGGTTATTAAACTGCGGTTTTCTGCCAGAGGTCCTGATAAAAACCGTCTTGAACAAGTGATGGAACAGAGCATCCGGAATCTGTACAAGGAAATCCCTGACCTGATCTTTGGGGAAGAACCGGAATCCCTGGAGCAGATCATTGGAAATCTGCTCATGAAACAAAGGAAAACCCTGGCCACGGCTGAAAGTTGTACCGGAGGAGACATAGCCAGAACCATTGTTTCTGTTCCTGGGAGTTCAAAATACTTTATCGGGTCGGTGATTGCCTACTCGGATAATATTAAAATTAATACTTTAGGCGTAAAGCCTGATATTATTGAAAATGAGGGTGCTGTGAGTGAGTCTGTGGTGCATGGTATGGCCCTGGGCATTCAACGATCATTCGGTGCTGATTATGCCATTGCCGTTTCCGGTATTGCAGGTCCCGGTGGGGGTACGGAAGACAAACCTGTTGGCACAACATGGATTGCTATCGGAATTCCGGGATCGGTCAGTACTTATAAATTTACTTTTGGGAATGAACGCGACCGGAACATCCACAGGGCCACAATGACTGCGTTGGATCTCTTGCGAAAAAATATTCTTAAGTCAGAGAGGCGGTAAAATCCCGACTTTCCCGGTCGCTTCCAGCCGTGCCTGCCGGCAGGTATGACTATAATTCGAAAGCCGCTTAGCGCTTTCAAAGCGCTAAGCGGCTGACGATGCTGTCAGGGAGACGGGGGATTTATTGTTGACCCTGTATAGTTCAGATACAGATAAAGGAATATGCAGGATGATTTTTTTTTAAAAAAATGCTTGATTAATTCAATTATAATCACGACTTTTGCGCACTGTTTTAAAAAAGCTGTTAAACGCGATAAAATACGGACGATGTCGAGAGTTTGCCAAGTTACAGGAAAAAAGATGATGGTGGGAAACAATGTATCTCACTCTAAGCGGAGGACCAGAAGAAGGTTCTATCCCAATCTGTTCACAAAAAAGTTTTACCTGGCCGGTGAAGACCGCTGGATCACTTTAAAGGTTTCCGCAGCAGGGATCCGGCTGATCAATAAAAAGGGTCTTGCTACTGTTTTAAAAGAAGCCAGGGAAAAAGGATATCTCAACAAATATTAAACGCTGAGGAATCATGGCCAAAAAAGGAAACAGGGTTCAGGTAATACTTGAATGCACCGAGCATAAAGACAGTGGCATGCCTGGTACTTCAAGATACATTACCACAAAAAACAAGCAAAACAGTCCCGACAGGCTGGAATTGAAAAAATACAATCCCATCCTCAAAAGAATGACCGTTCACAAAGAAATAAAATAAGCTGGATCATGGCGAAGAAAGTAGTTGCGACACTGAAAACCGGAAAGGGTAAATCTTTTACCAGGTGCATTAAAATGGTGCGCTCAGAAAAGACCGGAGCCTATTTATACAAAGAAGAGATGGTCCATAACGACCATGTCCGTGATTTTTTTTCAAAAAAGTAGCGCTTATTTTCAAAGTATCCTGAACAGTTCCATCGCCCTGTAAAAGGATCCCGGCCTGCCGGAGAGTTGATGTGGCTTTATGGTTTTAATGCAGATGCGACTTTTATAACAAGGTTCTCACTGATGTAACAGGCTTTCCCCGTTCACGGAGAGCTTTTGTTGTTTTTATACTCCGGTGATGAACTGCATTACCTGATCCTGCACTGAACCTGTCCGCCTTGCATCATTAAGAAGCCCGATTCCAACTTTTGCCTCTCTTCTTACGTATATATTATGATCGGTAAGGAACGGGTCCCGGTATGAAAACGTTTGAAGACCGGATCCCGTCAGGTGCAGGTTTTGCGGACAGGCAAAATGCTGAAACAACAACCTGTGTTGTAACCCTCAGAGAGTGAGTCTATATGAAATGTGATCCCAGACTAAAATCATGACAAAAAACCATAACATTACAAGGCTTCTGCTGTGGATGGTTTTGATCCTCTTTTCAGCATGTACAAAAGACGTATTAACAAGGCCATCCTCATTAAAACTGGTATTTTCGATGAGCCAGGACCCAAATACTGAGAATTATCTGGTATTTACACAAGGGAAAATCAATGTGGCCGGACTGGAGTTTGAAGGGTACCGTGAAGCTGGTGAAAACCACTTTTTTGAAACAGATTATCATCAACCGGTTAAAGCAGACCTTACATCCGGTGCAGATATACCTGACTTTTCCTTTGATGTACCTCAGGGAGTCTACTCCCTCATGAAAATGAATATAGAACTGGAGGAAGAATATGAGAACGAACAGGAAGAGACGCGGAATCCGGAGGCCCTGGTATTTGAAGGCAGCTATTCAAAACTTAACGGAACGACGCTGCCTGTCCGGTTTGAGACCGCAGAAGTAGATGAAATGGAGCTTACAGTTAAAAACAGTGAAGGCTTAAACCGGATTGTTTTGTCGGAGGATGTTGTCTCAGAAATCGAAATAAAATTTGATTTCAATTACTGCTTCAGATGGGTTGAAAGGGAGGATCTTGAAGAGGCGGAGATCAGTAATATCAATGGTACCGCTTACCTGCTCATAAATGAGGAAAAAAACAGTGAAATGTATTCGGAAATCAGCTCCAGGTTGAAAGATTCGGCCTTTGCCAGACAATTGTAGCGAACCGGTAAATGGTTTACCGGATGGGATATCATGGAACAGGAACTTGTAAAATCATGTATAAAAGGGGATCGCAAGGCCCAGGAAAGATTGTATAGAACTCATGCCAGACTGATGTATAGCATTTGTTTGGCTTACACCAAAGATGAAGAGGAAGCCAAAGACGTTCTTCAGGATGGTTTCATAAAGGTATTCAGGAACCTGAAAAAATATAATAACCAGGGATCACTGAAAGCATGGATCCGGAAAATAGTCATCAATGCAGCCATTGACCACCTGAGGAAACGGAAACCTTTAAGCAACTTTATTGCAATCGAAGCCATACAGGAATCTGAATACAGGGATGAAACCATTCCCGAAAGCATGAAAACCGATGAAATCATCAAACAAGTCAGAAAGCTTCCTGAAGGAGCCAGAACCATATTTAACCTCTTTGCCCTTGAAGGGTTTACACACAAAGAAATTGCAGAAAAACTCAGCATTACCGTAGGTACCTCAAAGTCGCAGTTTTCAAGGGCAAAGACCTTGCTGCAGACCTGGCTTAATGATTATAACGATTGAATAATGAAAGGCTTTCATAATTCATATAAAGACCGGATAGAGACCGGACAAAAAGAGCCCCCGGAACAGGTATGGGAAGGTATTCGTCTCCAGCTTAATGTGGATGCTGCCTGGCATAATGTCTCCCATCAACTGGATGTGGATCACCGCAAAGCACTCTTATTGAAAATGGCCTACTGGTCCGCCGGTCTGGCTCTTGTTGTGTTTATTGCCTTTGAGTTATTTACGAACCGGGTACCAGATTCACAGTTACCCCGGGCAACTGAAACAGGATCACCGGACCCGGTTAATAATGACACTAAGGTACAGGGATTGGTACAGGCTGATACTTTCTTACCCGGCAAACCCGGTCTGCCGGCAGTCAGTAACCAATCAGCCAGAAATACCCCGGGAGTGAAGCAAACCAATACCTTACCGGTAAAACCTGATCCTTCCGAACAAGCAATTGCAGGCAAATATCTTAAAGAACCCGTTTCTGCAACGGAACCTGTGCCTGGCAAACCACCACTGAATGAGGCAGTGAGCACTTTGAGTTTAATTAAACAGGATGTGAATGCACAGGCCTTGCCCGGAATTGACAGCGGCAGGGAACCTCTTACAAATCTGTTAGACCCAGGCCACAGGGCGTCATGGGAGAGGGCAGGAAACATCAGGGCCATTGAAGGAAATACTGCACCGTCAGGGGCAGATCGCGAAATAGTACTGATTCTTCCGGATCAGACCGGTCCGGGCTCCACCGGCATTCTGTTTCAGCATGCTGTAAAAGCAAAAACCGCCGGCAAATTCATTCTGGGAATGGTTGTGTCAGCTAAAAACACCTGGCTGTTTAACAATGAAACCTTTGAGGGTCTGCGGCCGGGTGAACTGAATGCCACCCGTCCTCATTTCGCACTGGATATGGGTATTGTAACATCCTACCGTTTCGCTCCAAGATGGACCGTCCAGGGAGAGTTTTACCCGGAATCGAAGCATGGACAATCTTATTATCAGTACATCAACGGTCATTATGTGCGCAGAGACATCGAGTTGAAGTACCTGCAGTTGGATCTTATGGGGAAATTCAGGCTCTCCATGTTTGAATCACGGACTGATTACAGCAATCTGAACCTCTTAACAGGCCTGTATGCAGGCCGGCTTCAAGCCGTGAACGAAGTTATTGATCAAATAGTAACTCCGGTCACAGGTTCATACCGGACATACAATTATGGTCTGATTCTGGGAGCGGAGTTCGAGTATGCCCTTCTGAGAAACCTCTATATCAGTCCCTCAATCCGGTTAAACATCGGTTTGCCGAATATTTATGCAGGAGATGGCCAGATTCCTTCCGCCTTGCGGAAAACCATTTCCAGTTCAGCAAAATTCTCTCTCTCATTGGGTTACCGGATCCCGGGAAAATGATTCAGGGTTCGTTCCAACCTTTTGCTGATTCAGTTCGTTTAGGTATTAAACCCCTGAAATTAAATGAGGTTTAAATCTGTTTCACAAAAAAGAATTATTAACTAAAATCAAGTAATATGAAATCGAAAATGTTAATCCTGTTATGCATGGTATTGATCACCGGCATGATATCCTGTACAAAAAAGAATGATGGGTTTACCGGTAAGGTTACCCTGGTGGTTAAAAGTTCCGGCAACCAGCCTGTCACCACTCTGAAAAGTGGTTTTGTGGGAGACAGTGTCACTCTGACGGATTTTATGGTCCATGTACGCGAAATTGAATTCGAATTTGAAGATGAGATGGAGGATGATATTGAGCATGATGACAGCATCGTTTCGGATATTGAACTGGAAGGGCCTTTTGTGCTGGACTTATTAAACGACCGGAATACCCTGTACCAAACCCTGGCAACAGTTGAGCTGCCAAATGCGGCCTATGATGAGATTGAATTCAAGCTGAGCCCTGAAACCGGCGCCGACGTACCAGAGGATATCAAAAACCGCTCCGTCTATTTAGCCGGAACTATTGGCGCTGTCCCTTTTGTTATGTGGCATTATTCCGATGAGGAAGTTGAAATTGAATTTCCTGATTCATCATCATTTGCACTAAACAGCGATGATCTTTATATATATATTGATGCCCACCTCGACCAGATTACTACAGGCCTGGAAAGCCTTGATCTGTCACAGGTAACGGATGGAAACGGGAATGGTACCATAGAAATAGGACCCGATGATGAGGACGGAAACCAGGAATTCGCAGACTGGATACTCCACTTCATCACTGAATCTTTTGACCTGGATGAGGATGATGATAATGAAAATGACGATGATCACGATTAGGTTAAAAGACCGGAGAGGCCGGTGTACAGCCGGCTCACTCCCCCGGGTATCGGATAAAGTATATTCACCAAAATTCTTAAACAATGACTAAACCAAATTTCACACTGTTAATTATTGCTCTCTCTATAATCGTCACCCTGGGAGCATGTAAGAAAGACCCTTTTGCTTCTGTTTCCATCAACGCTGTTGGTAGCGACCTGGGAGGAGATGTGACCGGGGACGGTGGTTCGGTAACAAATGTTTTTGACTGGAGCAATCCCAGTACAACGTCCAACTGGAATATGGATATCACTGCAGTTTCAGGAGGCAGTTTTCAACTGATCATCCAGGATGCCGGTGGGAATACCGTTGCTGACAAAACCCTTACAGCAGGGATCGGGGATGATTCAGGCTCGGGGGTAACTTCTGCAGGAACTTCCGGCAACTGGACCATAACAGTGGTTCTTACCAACTTTAACGGTGATGGTTCATTTTCCATCAGCCCCGGTACATGATCCTGGATGTAATAAATCATTAAAACCAAATCCCAAAAGGCACGGTAAAGATCATCGGATCGGAGTCGTGTCTTTTTCTTAGTCATTCATTGTCATTGATAGTTTTGTATTTATTGGGTTGAGAGTCTGCATGATGACAGGTATTCAGGAGGTAATAATACTGTGCATCCACTATCCGGACTAAGCTAACTTTAGCTCATTATAGTCACTTTAAACTCTAAAATCCTGCTTATCTTTGGGCTCGAACACTAAACCTAAAGCTGTGGTATTATTTAGCAGAGACAAAAAAGAAAACCTGAACAAAGGTTTGCAAAAAACGAAAGAAAGTGTTTTCAGGAAATTATCCCGTGCCGTAGCCGGGAAATCCCGTGTGGATGATGAGGTGCTGGACAAGCTGGAGGAAGTGCTGATAAGTTCAGACGTCGGTGTGGATACCACCCTTAGGATCATCGAACGGATTGAGAAACGGGTTTCACAGGATAAATATCTCGGAACTGCCGAACTGAATACTCTCCTGAAAGAAGAAATTACCGGTTTACTTTCTGAAAATGAGGAACTTCCCGGACATAATTTTATTATCCCTTCAGATAAACGCCCTTATGTTATTATGGTTGTGGGAGTTAATGGAGTAGGGAAGACCACCACTATAGCCAAACTTGCCTGGAAGTTTAAAAATACCGGACATAAAGTAATGCTGGGGGCAGCGGATACATTCAGGGCTGCAGCCGTAGATCAGTTGCAGATATGGGCCGGAAGGGCAGGGGTTGATCTTGTAAAACAGAGTATGGGCTCAGACCCGGGGTCTGTCGCCTATGATACCCTTGAGTCTGCCAAAGCCCGGGGATCGGACGTGGTGATCGTGGATACGGCAGGCAGATTACATAACAAGGTGAACCTTATGAATGAACTGTCGAAGATCCGGAAGGTCATGGATAAAGTCATTCCCGGAGCTCCGCAGGAAATTCTTTTGATCCTGGATGGGTCCACAGGCCAGAATGCCTTCGAGCAGGCCAGACAATTCACCAATGCCACAGAGGTCAATGCACTGGCGGTCACCAAGCTCGACGGTACCGCTAAAGGAGGGGTTGTATTAGGCATCTCAGACCAGTTCAGTATCCCTGTTAAGTACATCGGAATCGGCGAAGGACTCGAAGACCTCCTGTCCTTTAACCGTGAGGAGTTTGTAGATTCACTCTTTTCATAGTTGCCCTCCATTCGGTCTTCTTGCTGAAGGCCTCAGTCGGAATGACAAAAAACAGAAAGGTGAGGAACCAGAACCGGAAATTTAAGATCAACCTCATAACCCTTGGTTGCAGTAAAAACCTGGTGGATTCGGAGCTGCTGATGGGTCAGGTCCGTGCCAACGGACTGGAAATTGTGCACAATGCAAATCATTCCGATGCAGGTACCGTGATCATCAATACCTGCGGGTTTATTAATGATGCCAAAACCGAATCCATCGATACCATTCTGCAATACATTCGTGCAAAGGAACGGGGAGAAGTGGACCATGTATTTGTGATGGGCTGCCTGTCAGAGCGCTATAAGACCGAACTCGAAAAGGAGATCAGAGAGGTGGATGCCTTTTTTGGAGTAAAGGATCTGAAGCATATCATAGCCGCACTTGGAATCGACTACAGGAAGGAACTGGTGGGGGAACGCTTCCTGGCCACCCCCGGGCATTATGCCTATATGAAAATTTCTGAGGGTTGCGACCGCATCTGCTCGTTCTGTGCGATTCCAAACATCCGGGGCAAACACGTTTCGAAACCCATGAAAACCCTTATTGATGAGGCTTCCGGATTGGTTCAAAAAGGAGTGAAGGAGCTCATCCTCATTGCACAGGATGCTTCATATTACGGGCTGGACATCTATAAAAGTCAGAAACTGCCGGAACTGGCTGCCCGTTTAAGCGCCATACAGGGCCTTGAGTGGGTTCGCATACACTATACCTACCCTGGCAACTTTCCGTTAAACCTGCTCTCTGAAATGGCCTCTAACGGGAATATCTGCAATTACATTGATATTCCCCTTCAGCACATCAATGACGGGGTGCTTAAAAAAATGCGGCGCAACACTACCAGGTCCGAGACAATCCGCCTGCTTGATGCCGCCAGGAAAACGGTTCCGGATGCAGCCATACGCACCACCATGCTGGTTGGACATCCCGGGGAAACGGAGAAAGCATTCCGTGAGCTGAGGGATTTTGTTTCAGACTTCCGGTTCGACCGGCTTGGAGTATTTACCTATTCCCATGAGGAAGGCACCTGGGGATACAGGCATTTTAAAAACTCCCTCAGGGAAAAAGCAAAGGAAGAGCGGGCTGCCGAGATCATGGAAGTGCAGCAGCAGATCTCAATGGAACTGAATTCGGAAAAAACCGGAAAGACCTTAAAGGTCCTGGTTGACAGGGAGGAAGGGGAATATTATGTGGGCCGAACCGAATTCGATTCTCCCGGGGTGGACCATGAGGTGTTCGTGTTAAAAGACCAGAAGAAACTGGAAACCGGGGCATTCTATCCGGTAAGCATCACAGAGGCAACAGAGTTTGATCTTTACGGGAAGAATTTTGGGGAGGATGAGAGGTGAGAGATGAGTAGTGAGTGAAGAAGAGATGGGTAGCAAGCAGGAATTATTTACCAATAATTTATGGTTATGAGCCAGATTAATAGTTTTCGTGATCTTATCGTTTACCAGAAAGCGTATGAACTGGCAAAGGAAATTTTTATAATGACTAAAACTTTTCCAAAGGAGGAACAATATTCGTTAACGGATCAGATCAGGAGATCATCCCGTTCAGTGACTTCTAATATTGCGGAATCCTGGGCAAAAAAGCTTTATATCAAATCTTTTGTAAATAAATTGAGTGACCGTCTGGCTGAAGAATATGAAACGGAAGTATGGTTGGATTACAGTCGTGATTGTAACTATATCAGTACTGCACAATATAATAGTTTGATGACAGGTTATGAGGAAGTTAGAAAAATACTTATATCCATGATAAACAACCCTGAAAAATTTTGTCGTTAGACTCACTACTCATCGCTTCTTCAAGCCGGTCCGACGAATAATGATGAAGGATGCGGGTGAAGATGTTAGTACAAATCCCGTACTTTTTGACTTTCAATTTTAAACTTTCGACTTTTTACTTTGTACCGTTAATCAGCAACCGGATCTTTGCAATTAATTCATAATTCATGCCAAGTTTATTCCTTCTTCTCAACCGGTTTTTTCTCACTTGTTTTCTGGATCTTAAAGGTCAGTTCTTCCTTCTTTTTATCGATTCCTACCGCGATGGTATCGCCCTCCTTGATATCGGCCTGGATGATCACTTCAGCCATCGGATCTTCGATAAATTTCTGGATGGACCTTTTCAACGGGCGGGCACCAAACTGCACATCATACCCTTTTTCGGCGACAAAGTCCTTGGCTGCCGGTGTCAGTTTGATTTGGTATCCGAGGGTATTGATGCGTTCAAACAGGCCTTTGAGTTCAAGGTCAATAATCTTAAAGATGTCCTGCCTGGAAAGGCTGTTGAACATCACAACATCGTCGATCCTGTTCAGGAATTCAGGTGCAAAGGCACGTTTCAGGGCTTTATGAATGATGCTTTTGTTCACATCATTCTGACTTTTCTGGCTGGTTTTGGTATCAAAACCGACTCCCTGTCCAAAATCCTTAAGCTGACGCGATCCGATATTGGAAGTCATGATGATGATTGTATTCCGGAAATCCACCCTGCGGCCAAGACTGTCGGTCAACTGGCCTTCATCCAGCACCTGCAGTAAAATGTGGTACACATCGGGATGTGCTTTTTCAATTTCATCCAGCAACACCACAGCATAGGGCTTGCGGCGCACTTTTTCAGTGAGTTGTCCGCCCTCTTCATATCCGATGTATCCCGGGGGCGCACCCACCAGCCTGGAAATTGAAAATTTCTCCATATACTCACTCATGTCAATGCGGATCAGGTTGTCCACACTATCGAATAAATATTGTGCCAGCACTTTGGCGAGTTGCGTTTTACCAACACCGGTGGGACCCAGAAATACAAACGTGCCTATGGGTTTGTTCGGGTCTTTCAGACCGGCACGGTTTCGTTGTATGGATTTAACAATCTTGAAAATGGCATCATCCTGGCCGATAACACTGCCGCTCAATTCTTCATGCATCTTCAACAGACGCGCGCCTTCGGCCTGAGCAATACGCTGAACAGGCACCCCGGTCATCATGGCCACCACTTCGGCCACCGTTCCTTCATCCACCTTCTGCCGGTTTTTGCTCAGTTCTTTTTCCCATTTGCGTTTCTCTTCATCCAGGGAATCAATGACTTCCTTTTCACGGTCCCGAAAACTTGCAGCCCTCTCAAAGTTCTGGTTCTTAACGGCTTTTACTTTTTCTTTTTTGGTTTCTTCAAGGCGTTTCTCAAGGTCCAGTATGCGTTCGGGAACGACAATGTTTGATATGTGAACCCTGGAACCGGCCTCATCCATGGCATCAATGGCCTTATCCGGCAAATACCTGTCGCTGATGTAGCGATGGGTGAGGGACACGCAGGAATCGAGGGCATCGTTGGTATAAAACACGTTATGGTGATCCTCATAACGTTCTTTAATGTTCTGAAGAATATCCAGCGTTTCCTCAATGGATGTGGGCTCCACCATGACTTTCTGGAACCGGCGTTCAAGGGCGCCGTCTTTCTCAATATGCTGGCGGTATTCGTCCAGTGTGGTGGCCCCGATACACTGGATATCCCCCCGTGCCAGAGCCGGTTTCAGCATGTTGGCAGCATCCAGGGAACCCGTGGCGCCGCCGGCACCGACAATGGTATGGATCTCATCAATAAAGAGAATGATATCATCGGTTTTAGCCAGTTCATTCAGAATGGCTTTCATCCGTTCTTCAAACTGGCCGCGGTATTTGGTCCCCGCCACAATGGAGGCCAGGTCAAGGGTGACCACGCGCTTGCCAAAAAGTATCCGGGTTACCTGCCTTTTAATAATCCGTGAAGCCAGTCCCTCGGCAATCGCCGACTTTCCAACACCGGGTTCTCCGATCAAAATGGGGTTGTTCTTTTTTCTCCGGCTCAGGATCTGGGCCAGGCGTTCAATTTCTTTTTCCCGCCCCACTATGGGGTCCAGCCGGTCTTCTTCGGCTGCCTTGGTAAGGTCGATGCCAAAATTATCAAGCACCGGAGTTTCCGAACTTGATTTGGGAGCCTGAGGCTGACCGCTGCCACCGCCCTTGCCGCCTCCAAATCCTTTTTCATCCTCTTCTTCTTCGCCGGGAAAATCGGCAGAAGCTTCCGGAATGACTTCCTTGATCTCATCCCTGACCACTTCATACTCGATGTCTATTTCTTTTAATTTCAGCGTCACCAGGGAGTTGTCATCTTTAAGTATGGCCAATAACAGGTGCTCGGTATCAATGGTCGCGGCACCAAAACTCTTGGCTTCAAGGTAAATGAGCTTCAGGGCTTTTTCGGAAGCTTTCAGAAGTGGAATGCTCTCCGAATCGTTCAGGTCAACACTGTGGTCGCTGCGGACACTGCCTTCAAGAGTTTTTTTCAGGTTGTACAGGTCCACCCCCAGGGATATCAATACATCAATGGCCACCCCTTCACCTTCACGGAGCATTCCAAGGAACAGGTGCTCCGTTCCAATATAGGCATTGCCCAGCCTGATAGCTTCTTCCTTACTGTATGTTAAAACATCTTTTATCCGTTGTGAAAACTTCGCATCCATATGTATTTTTCTCCTATCTGAGGCCTCAGATTACAAAATTTTAAACAATGTTACTGACTATTGAGTTCAAATCCGGTCACCTGAATGACAAATTGTCATTTTTATCCGGCCGGTGACTTTACGACCTCAAAGTACAAATATAAACATTAAAAACCGCCAATCAATTATAAACAATAAAGTGTTGAAAAATCAAGGGTTAAAAAGCGTTTTGTTACACATTATTTAACTATTTTCGTGACTTCATAACCGCACTGGTAAACCTGGTCAGATATCCAAAATTTTAGTACTCAATAAATATGCCAGAAACGCAAAAGATTATTCAGATCAACATTGAAGAGGAAATGAAATCGGCATATATCGATTATTCGATGTCGGTGATCGTTTCCAGAGCCCTTCCGGACGTCAGAGACGGAATGAAACCTGTACACAGGAGGGTTCTGTTCGGAATGTACGAGTTGGGAGTTCTGTCGAATAAATCGCATAAAAAATCGGCCAGAATAGTGGGAGAGGTGCTTGGAAAATACCACCCCCACGGAGACTCATCCGTTTATGAGGCCATGGTTCGAATGGCTCAGGACTGGTCGCTTCGCTATCTGCTGGTCGATGGCCAGGGTAACTTCGGTTCCATTGACGGTGACAGTCCCGCCGCCATGAGGTACACAGAAGCCAGACTGAAGAAAATAGCAGAAGAGAGTTTATCGGATATCGATAAGGAAACGGTTGATTTTCAACTGAATTTTGACGACTCCCTGAAGGAACCCACGGTACTTCCCACCAGGGTCCCTCTGCTGCTGGTCAACGGAGCCTCCGGAATCGCAGTTGGCATGGCAACGAACATGCCGCCCAACAATCTGAGTGAGGTGGTGGACGCCCTGATTGCCCAGATAGACAACCCACAGATCGGGATAGAAGAACTCCTGAACCATGTTTTAGCGCCCGATTTCCCCACCGGGGGCATCATTTACGGATACCAGGGTGTGCGTGAAGCATATGAGACAGGTAGAGGACGGATCGTTGTCAGGGCCAAAACAGATATTGAGATCACTCCCTCAGGAAGGGAAAAAATCATCGTTACGGAAATTCCCTATATGGTTAACAAGGCGGAACTCATCCGGAAAACCGCCGACCTGATCAATGAAAAGAAGATTGAGGGCATTTCGTATATCAATGATGAATCGGACCGTAACGGGATGCGGATTGTCATTATCCTGAAGAAAGATGCAACATCTAATGTTGTTCTGAATAAGCTGTTTAAGTACACTCAATTACAGTCTTCCTTCAATGTAAATAATATTGCTTTGGTGAATGGCAGGCCCCGTTCCCTGAACCTGAAACAACTGCTTCAGTATTTTATCAAACACCGGCATGAGGTTATACTTCGTCGAACCAGATATGAATTAAATGAAGCGGAAAGGAAAGCACATGTACTTGAGGGACTGTTAGTTGCAATAGATCACTTAGACGAAGTGATTAAGCTCATTCGCGCTTCAAAAACTCCTGAGACGGCCAGGGAAGGCCTGATGAAGAATTTTAAACTTACCGAGATACAGGCCAGGGCCATACTGGATATGCGCCTGCAAAAGCTTACCGGACTTGAGCGCGAGAAACTGCGGAAGGATTATAATGAACTGATGCTGCTGATTGCCTCATTAAAAGAGATTATGGAGGACGAGGGCATGCAAATGGACGTGATCAAACGGGAATTGCTTGAGGTAAAGGATAAGTACGGAGATAAACGCCGGACCGAGATCGTGCCAAATGCGGAAGAATTTAACCCGGAAGATTTTTACGCTGATGATGAAATGGTCATCACCATTTCCCATCTTGGTTATATTAAACGCACCCCACTGGCAGAGTTCCGGAGGCAGAACCGCGGTGGTGTGGGAGCCCGGGGCAGCACTACCAGGGAGGAGGACTTCATAGAACATTTGTATATCGCCACCATGCACAATACCATGCTCTTTTTCACTGAGATGGGGAAATGTTACTGGCTGAAGGTTTACGAGATCCCCGAAGGAACCAGGATAGCCAAGGGGAGAGCCATACAGAACCTTATCAACCTGCATCCGGAGGATACGGTTAAGGCTTACATTAATGTTATGAAGCTGGACGACCGGGAATATATCAATAACAATTTCATTGTGCTGTGTACGGCCAAAGGTGTGATCAAGAAAACCTCGCTTGAAGCGTATTCCAGACCGCGTCAGAATGGCATCATCGCCATAAATGTCCGGGAAGGAGACCATTTGCTGGAAGCCAGAATGACGGATGGAAAAAATGAGATCGTTCTGGCAGTTAAATCGGGGAGGGCCATTCGTTTTCCGGAAGATAAAGTGCGGCCTATGGGACGAAATGCGTCAGGCGTCCGGGGAATCACACTGGCCGGGGAACATGATGAAGTCGTGGGAATGGTGTGCGTGAATGATGAATCCATGGATGTGTTGGTGGTGTCAGAAAAAGGCTATGGAAAACGTTCGAAAATAATGGATTACAGGATTACAAACAGAGGCGGAAAAGGAGTGAAGACCATTAATATTACGGAAAAAACCGGGAAACTGATCGCCATTAAAGGCGTGGTGGACACCGACGACCTGATGATCATTAATAAATCGGGGATCATCATTAGGATGGCCATTGAGAATCTGCGGGTCATGGGACGTGCTACCCAGGGCGTGCGACTGATCAACCTGAAGGAAGGGGACAGCATTGCTGCAATTGAATATATAGAAAATACCGGAAATGATGAGGATCTTGAAACGAACGGATCCGAAGAAAATCAGGATGAATAATTGCAAATTGCTGAATTTGGCAGGAAATTTGAGTGTGTTTTTATGAAAATATTTTAATTTTGAAACAATATTCTAATACTAAACCACTTTGAAATGAGAAAATTAGTAACTGTTTTATTCCTGGCAGCCGGATTTTCATGCGTTTTCGCACAGAAAGGAAAAGTCACCAGCGCATTGAACTACCTGACTAACAGGGATATAGAAAAGGCCTGGTCTGCTATTCAGGAAGCCGAACAACACGAGAAAACCGTCAATTATGACAAGACTTATTATGCCAAAGGCAAGGTTCTGCAGGCCATCGGGGAATCAACCGATCCAAACATCCAGGAGCTTGTTGAAAATCCACTCATAAAAGCCTATGAAGCTTATGAGAAGGCCATTTCCCTGGATGAGAAAGGGAAGATGCAGAAATCTGTGGACATCATGCTGCCCATGCTGAATAATGATTTTATCAACCTGGGTGTGCAAAAATATAACGAGAACGATTATGATGCTGCATTGCAGGCCTTTGAGTATTCCCTGAGTGTTGGTAAGAAGTCTGTTTTTGGTGGGGCCATCGATACCAGCATTATTTATAATGCGGGGATGTCTGCCTATAATGACCGGAATTGGGATAAGGCCACAGAGTATTTCACGAAAACCATGGACATGGGATATGGAGGGAGCACCGTGTGGATCCTTCAGAAAGAAGTGTACCTGGAGCAGGGTGATTCAGCGGCTGCTGAAAGCTTGCTTCAGGAAGGGATCCTCAAGTTTCAGGACACCGATGCCATCATGGTTCAGTTGATCAATTATTACCTGACAAGCGGTAAAGATGCCCAGGCATTCGAATATTTGAAAATAGCCAAGGAAAAGGACCCGGGAAACAGTTCATACTGGTACGCCGAGGGGATGATATATGACGGGATGGGACAACTGGACAATTCCATTGCATCCTATACCAAGGCAACAGAACTTGATCCTGAGTATTTCGATCCTTATTATAACATGGGAGTGATCATGTTTAATGAAGGGGTTCGCTTACAGGAAATAGCCACCAAGATCGTGGATATCAAAGCATATGAGGTAGCCAAGACCAAATCTGACGATGCGTTTAAGACTTCTGTACCGTACTTTGAAAAAGCTCAGGAAATAAAGCCCGACGACCGTGCCACGCTTGAGAACCTGAAAATTTTGTATTACCGGTTGCAGTTGCTCGACAAGCGGGAAGAGATCATCAAAAAGCTTGAATCCCTGGAGCAGGAGGTGAAGGAAAAAGGTTAGAGGTGATTGGTGACTGGTAATTGGTAATTGGTGATTGGTGATTAATAGTTGAATTAGGGGAGGTCTCTTGTACAGTCTCCCTTTAATTTGATTTCCCTTATTTAACATAATATTAATTATAGGACAAACGTAGCAAATTAGCGATTAGCTCTGCTAATTAACATAATTTCAGATCTGGGACTTTTCCGCAGGGAAAGCTCCCTGATCGGTACCGAAATTATGTTAAAGCTAATTTGCGGATAAGCTACCTGCAACTTTTCTAAAAATATGCTCGCTCCGTTTTTCCTATAATTGAGTATTATGTTAAGTTGTTTGGCCCTAATGAATCCTTACAGTATTATTATCCCATTCATATACGGGCCAAGCCAACAACGTTGCGTTATCATCGTTTCTTTTAATCATCAAGGTTTTTATTCAGAAAAAGATTCCGGAAACAGAAACTTACCGTATTGTTTGTCCTACTCAATGAGACAAATTCTTTAGGAGCATTTGCGAACTGAAGAATTCATGTCGAATTAGTCCCGACAACGCATTTAGTCGGGATAATTCAGTATTATATTAAATAGCCGCTCTAAAGCCCATTTGCTGGCACTTAAGCAGCGGCTTTATAAATATGATACTCAGATACACTTAAGCCTTAAATATCGGGCTTACACACTATTAAATCAATCCTGGGCCTGCCCGCAAAAGTTCTTGCCTCCCGCAAACAAGAGAATTGTAAATTCATTTGGCTTGTCCCGATAAAAATCGGGATTAATTCGACTTAAATCCTTAGTTTCATTGCATTCACTAAGGATTAGTCTCATGAATTTCCAATACACTTGTTTTCTCCCACGCTTTTTCAAT
>CAYOFK010000041.1:0-18282 GCA_964403185.1 uncultured Rikenellaceae bacterium
ACACGAGTGAGATATTCTCTTTTTGTAACCAGAATTATTTTATTCATTTCTCAGATATAAATTGAGCGATTGGGTTTGTTATTTTTGTTGGCTTCCTTCAACAGCCTTGATAAAAATATCGTTCATACTGGGAACAACCTTATTGAATGAAATGATCTTGCCTGCGCCAAGAAGTACATTGAGAACATCATTGGTGGAAGTCCCATCCATGATATCCACTGTGAGCTGAGTTTGCCCGTTCACACTCTGGTTTTCAATGATTTTGTAGGAATGACTTAAAGAGGCGGTAAGCAGATTCGCTTCACCGTCAAACTGTATTTTATAGGTGTTGGAAGCAAATTTCTGACGCACTTCATCAATGGGCCCTTCAATAAGGGTTTTTGATTTATCGATCAGAGAGATATTGTCGCAAAGCTCCTCTACTGATGCCATGTCATGGGTGGAGAAAATGATGGTGGCACCCTTGTTTTTTAAAATTATGATCTCCTTCTTAAGGAGCCTGGTGTTGATGGGATCAAATCCGGTGAAAGGTTCATCAAAAATCAGGAGTTTGGGTTCATGAAGAACGGTTATAATAAACTGGATCTTTTGCTGCATGCCTTTTGACAGTTCTTCCACTTTTTTATTCCACCAGGTCTCAATTTCAAATTTTCTGAACCACTCCTGAAGTTTACCGGTGGCCTCAGTTTTTGACAAACCCTTAAGTTGTGCCAGGTAAAGCGCTTGCTCTCCAACCTTCATCTTTTTATACAATCCTCTTTCTTCCGGAAGATATCCGATCGAGTCCAGATCTGAGGTGTTGATGTTTTTCCCTTTAATGGTAACCGACCCGCTGTCAGGAGCAGTGATCTGGTTGATGATCCTGATCAGGGTGGTTTTGCCGGCGCCATTGGGTCCCAGTAAGCCAAAAATGCTCCCTTTGGGAACTGAAATGCTTACATCATTCAGGGCCAGGTGGTTTGAAAACCTTTTGACTATGTGTTTTGCTTCAAAATAGGCCATAGTTAAACTATATTTCCATTTTTACAATAGAGGTAAAGATAAGTAATCATGCATAATAGTTCCGTAAAGGAAACCGGAATTATTTGAAATCAAAAGGGAATAGCCGGGGACTGCACTATCCGAAATAATTTTTCATTTTCTCAAAAAAATTCTTATCAAGCCTTGAAGGATCCGGTTTAAAACTGGGAGATTCATTCAATTTCTCAAGAATTCTTTTTTCTTCTTTCGACAAATTTTTTGGTATCCAGACATTAATACTGACCAGCAGGTCGCCACGTCCATAGCCATTTACTTCTGGTATCCCCTTGCCGCGGAGTCTTAATATTTTGCCAGGTTGGGTGCCAGGATCAATTTTGATTTTAGCCCGGCTGTCAACCGTTGGTATTTCAATTTGAGTGCCCAGGGCAGCATCTGCAATACTGATGTGCAATGAATAGAGCAGATCGTTTCCATCCCTGACCAGTTCATCATGGGGTTGTTCTTTTATAACAACCAGAAGATCTCCGTTCATGCCTCCGCGACGTGCAGCATTTCCTTTCCCGGACACGTTTAATTGCATTCCCTCAGCCACTCCGGCAGGAATGCTCACTTTTATGATTTCCTCGTGCTTTACAATGCCCTCTCCGTAGCAGATTTTACATTTCCTGATAATGATTTTCCCCTCTCCACCACAGGAAGGGCAGGATGTAGTGGTTTGCATCTGTCCAAGGAAGGTATTGGAAACACGGGTTACCTGTCCACTTCCGTTACAAGCGGAGCAACTGTTATAACCTGATGGTCCTTCAGCACCTGAGCCATCACAGGATGTACATGGAACGTATTTGGGAACCTTCAATTTTTTCTCAACGCCGTAGGCTATTTCCGACAGGTTGAGACTGACTTTTATCCGGATATTACTTCCTTTGTTCACAGACCTGCGGGCCCTGCTGCTTCCTCCAAAACTACTGAACCCGCCAAATCCAAAATGACCCCCAAAAATATCTCCAAATTGTGAAAAGATATCTTCAATATCTGTAAATCCACCAAATCCCTGGCCGGCAGCTCCTCCCAGACCGGCATGACCAAATTGGTCGTACCGTGAACGTTTTTCCTGGGTGCTCAAAACTTCATAAGCTTCAGCCGCTTCCTTGAATTTCTCTTCAGCTTCCTGGTTCCCCGGATTTTTATCAGGATGGTATTTTATAGCCTGTTTTCTGTAAGCCTTCTTAATTTCCTCATCTGAAGCACCTTTTGATACTCCAAGAACTTCGTAATAATCTCTTTTGGCCATGTTAATGCATATCTTGATTTAAGAGTGGCAAAGCTGCCAGGGTGTGTCATCATTCCCCGACAACAACCTTGGAATACCGGACAACTTTCCCGTTCAGCATGTATCCTTTTTCAATCACATCCACAACCTTGCCTTTCAGTTTTTTCTCGGGAACGGGAATTTTTGTCAGGGCTTCATGGCAATCCGTATCAAATGCCTCATGCAGTGATGCCATTTCCTGCATTCCTTTTTGTTTCAGGAAATCATAAAACTTATTGTATATGAGCATGATCCCATCCTTAAGGGAGTTCAGGTCACGGGCCTCGTCAAGCGACTGTACTGCTCTGTCAAAATCATCCAATACGGGTAGCAGCGATACCAATATATCTTCCCCCGCAAACTTCATAAGATCTGCCTTTTCCCTCAATGTGCGTTTTCTGAAATTGTCAAATTCGGCCGATAATCTCACATACCTGGCCTGCATGTCCAGAAACTTGTTTTCCGCATCTTTGATGGCCTTGTCTGCGCTTTTGGCAGCAGCCCTTTTAGCCGGGTCTTTCTTTTTGCCACCGGATGCGGTCTGCTTCTTCCCGGTATTACTGCTTTTTGTGGGTGAATCTTTTGCGTGTGTTTTCTTCTCAACCATATTTCAATAATTTCAGTCGTCTGATTACTGTATGTAAGGGTTTTTTAACAAAATGCCTGCCAAATCCTATGGACCGACAATTTGACATAGACTGCCGGGGATTGCAAAAAAAAAAAGCAGAAAAGACTGCCTTTCGTTATGGGTCACAGAGCCTGAAGATATTATTTCAGAAACTTGTTCAGGGTACTTTCCAGAAAGGGGCCACGCAAACCTTTTGCAATGATGATGCCGTTGCCATCAATGAGAAAATTTGAAGGTATGGAGCGCACACCGTAGATGGCGGCAGCCTCTGATTTCCAGTATTTCAAGTCACTGACATGATACTCCCATTCGAGTTCATCATCTTTAATGGCCCGCACCCAGTCATTTTCTGATCGGTCCAGCGACACACTGTAGATAGTGAAACCATCGCCGTTTTGGAAGGTTTTATCCCGGTAGCTCTTATAGGCCTGAACCACATACGGATTCTCTTTTCGGCATGGTGGGCACCATGCAGCCCAGAAATCAATGAGGACCATTTGCCCCTTCAATGAAGAAAGTTTGATGATTTTTCCTTCAGGGTTCTCAAAAGCAAGTTCCGGTGCTTTGTTTCCAATATTTAACCCAACGATAACATCATCTCCGGTCTCTGAAAAGGACGCACTCATAAATGAGCCTAAAAACAATACGCTAATAATGCTGATAAATCCGATTCCGGTTCTTTTCATGATTTTAAAAATTTATGCAAATATACAAATATTTCTATCTCTGAAAAGTCAGCCCGAATATTATGGAAAAGCCGGAAATGGATGGGTGCAGGTCAATCGGAATCTATCCTTTTAATATAGGCGCCCACCGCCTGGAGCCGTTTCTCAATGTTCTCGTAGCCCCGGTCGATTTGTTCAATATTGTGGATGTAACTTGTTCCTTCTGCAGACAGAGCAGCGATCAGCAGTGCAACACCGGCCCGGATATCAGGCGAGGTCATTCGCGTTCCGCGTAGTGGAGATTGTTTGTCAAGACCGATAATAGTGGCTCTGTGAGGATCGCACAATATGATCTGTGCTCCCATGTCAATCAGTTTATCTACAAAAAAGAGTCTGCTTTCAAACATTTTTTGATGGATCAGGACACTGCCTTTGGCCTGCGTGGCTACCACAAGGAATACACTCAGCAGATCCGGAGTAAGTCCGGGCCAGATACCATCTGAGATGGTCATAATAGACCCGTCAATAAAGGTTTCAATCTCATACCGGTCCTGCCCTGGTATGAAAATATCACGACCATGTTCTTCAATATGTATTCCGAGTCGTTTAAACTGATTGGGAATGATCCCCAGGTTTTCAAACGATGCATCTTTAATGGATATTTCCGAACCTGTTATGGCAGCCATTCCAATAAAACTGCCTATTTCAATCATATCAGGCAGCAATCTGTGTTCGCAGCCTGAAAAAGCATCAACACCGGTAATGGTAAGAAGGTTAGACCCAATGCCGCTGATTTTTGCACCCATGCGGTTCAGCATCCTGCAGAGTTGTTGTACATAAGGCTCGCAGGCCGCGTTATAAATAGTTGTATTTCCTTTGGCCATCACAGCGCCCATCAGCACATTGGCAGTTCCGGTTACCGAGGCTTCATCCAGAAGTATGTGGGCCCCACGCAAGTTTTTTGCAATAACATGGAATACCTGTCCGGAAGCATCAAACCTGAATTCAGCCCCGAGTTTCTCCAGGCCGTGTAAGTGGGTGTCCAGCCTCCGTCTTCCGATTTTATCCCCTCCGGGCTGAGGTAAAAATCCTTTTCCTTCACGGGCCAGGAGCGGACCAAGGATCATGACCGAACCACGGATACTTGTAGCCAGGCTTACATACTCCTTACTCCTCATTGCTTCAATGTTGATGTTTTTTGTTTCAATCCGGCAGCTCTTTTTTCCGGGCGAGGAGATATCCGATCCCAATAGCTTTAACAGCTTCATCAGGTTACTTACATCATGTATTTCAGGAACATTATGCAGGATCACAGGCTCTGAGGTCAGAAGGGTGGCACAAAGGATTTGGAGCGCTTCATTTTTGGCACCCTGGGGAACGATCTCTCCCCGGAGTTTACTACCGCCTTTGATTTTAAAAGTTCCCATGGTAGCAGTTTGCAGTATGATCGTTGAACCGAAAGTGAATACAGGAAAAAAAAAGGTGTTATTGAAACACCTTTTATTTTTTTCGCTGGGTTCTTTTTTTTCTGTTTTTCATGAATATCTCCCGGGAATCTGCAAGGACCAGACTTTCATTGATCTTCAGTTTCCCCCCCGATATTTTAATCAGATCTTTAAAAATAACATCATCTGTCACTTTCGCCTTGTTCCATGTAACATGCGAACGTTTCATATGATTGGCGATAAGTTTGATCAGGCGATCCCGGTCTTCTCCTTCTTCCATTTCCAGCGCTTTACCCACAAGTAATTCTATGCCCCTGCCATAATGTTTGAACTTTATGGGATTGGAATTATAAGCAACCCGTTCCGGTTTTACTCTGAGAGATTCCTTTTCCGGGAGTTCATAGGGGGCATCAATATCAAGTTCAAAATCTGCAATCACAGCAAGATGATCCCACAATTTTCTTTTAAACTCTCCCATATCGCGTCCCTGATTGATCATGTTCTGCATGATCTGAATGACGGTTTTTGTGGCCAGATTTCTTTCATCACGGTCCTTTATCGTCTTAATATGATTGATCATTTTCTGAATATTCCGGCCATATTCAGGCAAGATCAGCTTTTTTCTCTCAGTATTGTAATCGTAATTCATATTTTAAATATTTGCTACAAATCTAAATGATTTAGTTAAGCATACAAAACCGGAGCGTGTAAATCCGCAATTGCTGCATTCCAATGTTGAAATTTTATGCGTGAAAATTAAATGATCCTGAGTTTTGCAAATTTTAACAGAAGTTTTTTCTGCCCATGGTTATGGAAGAAAACAATAGCTTTGATATCTGAAGCGTGTCCCTCCAGGTTCAGGACTTTACCCCTTCCGAAACTGATGTGTTCAACCTCCATTCCGGCCTGTATTTGTGTGGGATCACTGGCTTTAAAATCAAAAATTGCATCCGGTTTTTCCCCGGGGTCTTTTAATTTTACCCAATTTTTATCACGCGGCAGGGAAAATCCACCCGCAACACTAACTGCAGATTTTTTGCCAGGCTTTCTGAAATCATTCTGATGAAAGCCGTGTGTATCCGGAATCAGTCCGCTGCGATCATCCCACTCAATGCAGGATTCCTCCAGTTCATTCAGAAACCGGCTGGGTTTGGAGTAGTTTAAAACGCCCCACCGGAACCTGCAGTAAGCATAACTTATCATAACTTCCTGCTCAGCTCTTGTAAGGGCAACATAAAAAAGACGGCGTTCTTCTTCAAGTTCTTTCCTGGTTGAAGACGACATGGCAGACGGGAATAAGTCCTCTTCCATGCCGGCTATATATACATACTTGAATTCCAGTCCTTTGGCTGAATGTGCAGTCATGATGGATACCCGGTTCCGGTCGTCTTTGTTCTCTGTATCAGCATCAGTATGCAATGACACATTTTGCAGGTATTCTCCCAGACCTACAAACCGGTCTTCCTGTTCGGCGTCACTTAAAAATTCCCGGATGCCATTCAATAACTCCTGAATATTTTCGTACTTACTAAGTTCTTCAGGAGAATTACTGTTGTAAAGTTCTTTAAGTATTCCGGTCTCTGTGGCAATGCGGAATATCAGATCGTAAGCATCAGACTTTTCCATGTCGGCTGAAAATCCCCGCATCATTTTAACAAAATCCTGAAGCTTTTTTCGTGTTCCCTGATTCAGTGACAAACCGGAAGTATCCTGAACGATATGCCACATAGGAACATTCTCTGCATTGGCCCGGTCCTCAACTTTTTGCATAGTGGTTTTTCCAATACCGCGGGCCGGATAGTTTATGATCCTTTTTAAGGCTTCGTCATCATTGGGATTTATTAGCAGCCGGGCATAAGCCAGCAGATCTTTAATCTCTTTTCTCATGAAAAAGGAGAGACTTCCGAATACCCTGTAAGGAATGTTCCGTTTTCGCAGGGCTTCTTCAAAAATCCGTGACTGGGCATTGGTTCTGTAGAGTATGGCAAAATCACTGTTGAGTAATTGTTTCTCATGAATGGCATCAAATATGGCATTGGCAATCATATACCCTTCTTCAGAATCTGTTTGAGCCCTTGCCACCCTGATCTTTTGCCCCACCTCCTTTTTTGAAAAGATGGTTTTGGATATTTGCCCGGCATTCCTTGCAATAAGGCTGTTAGCTACCTTTACAATGGTTTGGGTGGACCGGTAGTTTTGTTCCAGTTTGTAAAGGGTATAATCGGGATAATCATTCTTGAAATTCAGGATGTTTTCAATCCGGGCTCCCCGGAATGAGTATATGCTCTGGGCATCATCTCCTACCACAAACAAATTCCTGTGTTGCTCCGACAAACTCTTTACGATCAGGTACTGGGCAAGGTTGGTGTCCTGGTACTCATCTACCAGGAGGTATTGAAATTGCTTCTGGTAGCGGTTTTTAACTTCCTTATTACCCCTGAGAAGTATGTTTATATTAAGCAGAAGGTCGTCAAAATCCATAGCTCCGGCTTTATAACAACGGGAACTGTAAACCTTGAATATCTCTCCCAGATGCTCCCTGCGGGTCCGCCTGTCATATTCAATGAATTCAGGATTGTTTGCATAGTCTTTGGCAGTGATTAAATTATTCTTGGCGGATGAAATCCGGCCGAAAACTTCGGCAGGTTTATAGATCTTTTCATCAAGCTGGAATTCCTTAATAAGGGTTTTTATCAGGCTCCTGGAATCCTGGGTATCGTAAATGGTATAATCAGATGGATATCCCAGCGATGCGGATTCATTTCTGAGTATCCGGGCAAAAAGAGAATGAAAGGTCCCCATCCAGAGGTGCCGGGCCAGATCGTATCCCACGATTTTGATGATACGGTCCTTCATTTCCCGGGCAGCTTTATTGGTGAAGGTTAATGCCATGATCGTGTCGGGAGCAACCCCACGCTTTAACAGGTGGGCCACCCTGTGAGTGAGTACCCTGGTCTTTCCGGACCCGGCACCGGCAATGACCAATGCCGGTCCGGTATAATTTTCAACGGCTTTCCTTTGCGCTGTATTTAAGTCGTTCAGATAATCCAATGTGCGGGTTTAACAATTTCCGGTAAAAATAACACTAGTTTAGATACCTTTTGTGATGTCCCGGAGCAATTTTGAATAAAGTTTTAAACAAATTTGAAATAAGGATGTAAGGACTGTAAATCCAGTGTCAGGTGATAAATAAATATCAAATTCAGGAAAATAAACTGAGATTTTTTTGGTTATATTCACGACGATTTTTAAATACGCCGGATCTGATATGATCGTGACCCGGAGGGGTTGCCTTCCTGAAGACAGGCCTGCCCGGGATGTGGCAGTCAGGTTCTCCTCCGCTTATTATGATTAGAAAAAGCAATATATCCCTGAAATCTTCCTGCAGCGGAACAGCTCAATTTGCCGGAGCCCTGTTGTTCAGAAACAGTTTCATCATTCTGGCTCTCTGTTCCTTTCTGACCGGCCCCTCATATGCTCAGATCAGGGCGCCGGAGGCAAACACCTTTCGAACCACGCAATATACCAGCGGTGTTACACGTGTGGATACCATCTGGATTGTATGCAGTGATCCCGGCACTGTCGTAAACCGCCTGGTTGCAAACCCGCCTGCCGGATTCCCGGTTGTGGATATTGAGTGGTCAAAATATAACGACACTACATACTCATACGATCCTCCTTTTCTGTCTGAGACAGGAGTGTCCGTTTCCGAAGCTGGGAATTTAACCTCCGGCGGATACCGGGCAAGGATCACCGATGGAGGCATTCTGGATACCTTGTTCCACGCCTGGCTGTTTATTGATACTCCACCTGTGGCAGCTACAATCCGGAATTTCACATGTTATTACCTGGCTTTAAACGGAACCGCACAGTATGCAAGGTTCTTCTATTACGATCCTGGAGATAATTCAAAAATCGAATTGCTTAATACCACTATGTTTGAATGGACATCTGTGCCGGAATCGGATATTCCATATCCAACTCTTGAGATTGATCCCATAACATATAATCCTCCGTTTGAGGACACCTGGTATTACCTTACAGTAACGGATGCAATGGGTTGTTCATCTGTAGATTCAGTGTTCTATGAATCCATAAATGTGAAAGCCGATTTTGAACCGCAGCCTGCTGAAGGTGAAGCACCCCTGGAGGTTGCTTTTACAAACAATTCCATTAACGGGGTAGCATTCTACTGGGATTTTGGTGATGAACAGATCACCATTGAGGAAAATCCTGAGCCGCACATTTATTATATACCAAATGAGTATGAAGTGAAACTGGGAGCCAGAAGTGAATCGGGATGCACGGACACCCTGATATTTCAGTTTATTGTTGTGGAACCTTCTGCCCTGAACGTGCCCAACGTGTTTACTCCAAATGCCGACGGCATAAATGATTACTTTTTTGTTGCCGCCAAATCCCTGCGTTCCATTCATGTCAGGGTCATGAATCGTAATGGGCGGAAGGTTTATGATTTTAAAGGGGAAGGTGAAGCCCTCCGGGAATGGCGTGGATGGGATGGAAAAATCGGCACAAAGTATGCCAGCTCCGGTGTGTATTATTACGTGATAAATGCCGTAGGCTGGGACGATGTCCAATATACTGAAAAAGTTTATCGCGGAACCCTTACCCTGATAGGAAGAAAATAGCTTTCCGGATCTTATGGCAAAATACGCTTTCTGTCTCAAAACATTCCCGTTCATTATGAATTCCTTTGAAAATAAAGTAAATTCCGGCAATGAAACTTTGTAACTATGAATAGAATTATCGTAACATTTATTGCAGGGATTGTTGCCCTGAATCTTCATGCACAAAGATCCCGGGTAGTTGAACATTGGACAGAATCTGACAAGGATTCGACCATTTATACAGTCGGGGGATACCGGCACGGTGTGAGTTTTTTTCCACAGGTCAGGCACTCGGATGTGGAATATGAAGCCGGGGATAAACTCAGCTTTGATGCCTTTCATACCACAGATGTAATGTATACCTGGCTTGAACACTGGGCTGAAGAATATCCTGACCTGACAGACCTTTATGAGGTGGCGCAAAGTTTTGAAGGCCGGCCCATTTTACAGATTACTCTTACCAACAAGAAAACCGGAAAACACACCGACAAACCCGCAGCTTTTTTCGAGGGCAACAGGCACAGTGGTGAAATTACAGGCGCAGAGTCTGTACTATGGATGATCCAATACCTGCTCGAAAATTATGGTACCGATGAGGACATCACTCATTTGCTGGATACAAAAACAATATATGCACGGCCCGTAAACAATCCCGACGGCCATAATTTATATCTGCACACGGCACAAAGTAACCGGAGTACAACCAGGCCCACAGATAATGATCTGGACGGACTGCTGGATGAAGATGCCCCGGACGATCTGGATGGGGATGGAGTGATCCTCAGGATGCGGTGGAAAGATGAAGAAAAAGGCAGATATATTCCCGATCCTGACGATCCCTCCGGGCGGATCATGAAACGGGTGCCAGAGGGGGAAGGGATCTATAGCATGGCATCCGAAGGCATTGATAATGATGGCGACGGACGTATCAACGAAGACGGGATCGGCGGACTTGACCTGCACCGGAATTATCCTGAAAACTGGCGGCCGGAACGGCAGGATGAAGCAACAGGCAGGGGATGGACACAGAGGGGAGCAGGAGCCTACCCTCTCAGTGAAACTGAGACCAGGTCGGTGGTTACTTTTCTCCTTTCGCATCCCCATATCTATATTGTTAATTCAATGGATACAAGGGTTCCAATGCATTTAAGGGCACCCTCAACTTCGCCGTCAGAAGAACGTATGTATGATGAAGACCGGGAATGGTATGAGTATTTTGACACCCTTGGAAAACAAATAACAGGATATTCCAGAGCAGGAGATGTATACCAGGACTACGGTGGAGGAAATCCAATATTTGGCCATGGCCCTGATTTTGGTTATTGGTATTACGGGGCCATCTGGTATGGTGATGAATTATGGAACGGTGCCCGGTTTAAGGATTATGATGAAGATGGGGATACCGATGAACTGGATCTGCTGAGATGGGATGATGAGGAAAACAATGGTGATGGGTTTATTGAATGGACACCTGCGAAACATCCGGTATATGGTGAGGTGGAGTTGGGCGGATTTCATCCAAAGTTTTTCGCTCAGAATGCCCCTGCAAAACATTTATTGCCCTGGGTCAGAAACCAGGCATTGTTCAACCTGGAAATGGTGAAGCATCTGCCTCAGGTGGAATGGGATGATGTAAAAGTGAAAAAACTTAAAACCTATAAAAATGACTCGGCGGATTATCTGATTAAAGTCCGCTTTTACAATACCGGTAAACTGCCAACCGCCCTGAAGCAGGCCTATCTTGTTAAGATCGTCAGGCAGGACCAGGCTAAAATCATGTTTGATAAAAAATGGTTTGTTGGGGAAACTCCGGCCTTGAAGATATTGTCAGAGAATCCACCCCGCAGGCAGTTTTCTTATTTTAGAGGCTCAGATCCCTCTGTCCAATCATCAGAAACAAAAAAATGTGGCTTTACCATGGGCGGAGCCTCAACAACAGCAGAATTTAAAATCCGGGTTTATAAACCAGGAAGTTATACAGGGAAAGCCAGTGTTCAAACAACACGGGCCGGCGTTCTGAAACCGGTGGAATTTGAGCTGAAGTTCTGATGATATGATTACGGCCTGCGGCCGGACGCTGCCCATGTTCCCACGCTCAGTGGACAGATGAACTCCAACTTTTCGCCTCCGCTTGTAGTTTTGTTGATTTGGATCTTTGCATTAGCACGCACTAATTTGGGGCTGTCTCAAAAGTCAGATTACATATCATTCCTGCGAAAGCAGGAATCCATAAAAGCCTGATTTTCACATTACAAAGATTCCGTATCAAGTACGGAATGATGCCATTATGTTGCTTTTGAGACAGCCCCTACCCGACTGCAAGGAGGGGGAGGTGGTTCCTGCCGCCAACCGCCAATATGCAAGCATTCGTGGCCTTCCCTCCGCGCCCCGTGCCCTTTGCGCCGCTCTGTGTAACATCTTTCCCCCTTCAACTCCTGCCGGCAGGCAAGGCTTCAACTTTCGACCTCCTTCTCATCAGTTACACTTTTGGAATTTGATGATTGGAAATTATTGGAATTCGTATCTTTATGTACATATCTGGTCGACATAATTTTAGTACTCATCTGAATTATTCTAATCATTTTGTATGAACCGGATTGTTGAACCGGCACAGTATCTTACTGGATTAGGCAGTATGCTTTTGGAAATGAAAAGAAACCTGTTTTTATTATTATTTCTTTTAACTGTTTTTTCATCTGTGGTACATGCCCAAAACCTCACGCAGGTAATACGCGGGCGGGTGGTGGATGAAACAACCCGCTTTCCGCTTATCGGGGCCAATGTTATTCTTTTGAATTCCGATCCCGTAAAAGGAACTTCCACAGACAAAGATGGTTGGTTTTATCTGGAAGATGTACCTCTGGGCAGACAGTCCATTGAGATCAGGTATGTTGGATACAGACCGGGAGTTGTCAGCAACATGCTGATAACCAGCGCTAAAGAAGTTGTTCTTGAGATAAAACTTGTTGAGAAAGTAGTTCACATAGACGAAATAACTGTCAGGCCAACGACCAGAAAAGACCGGGCCCTGAATGAAATGGCACTGGTAAGTGCCCGCTCATTTACGGTTGAGGAAACGGAACGATTCGCAGGCAGCCTCGGAGATCCTGCCCGTATGGTTTCAAACTATGCCGGAGTGATGATACAGAACGACTCAAGAAATGACATCATCATCAGGGGGAATGCACCCATTGGCTTATTGTGGAGACTCGAGAATGTGAATATTCCTAACCCAAATCATTTTGGGACCCTTGGCACTACCGGCGGCCCCATAAGCATATTGAACAATAACCTGCTTTCAAACTCCGATTTTCTTACCGGGGCATTTCCGGCAGAATATGGGAATGCACTTTCGGGTGTTTTTGACCTGAACATGCGCTCAGGAAATAACCAGGTGCGCGAATATACCGGGCAGGTGGGATTCAATGGTTTTGAACTGGGAGCTGAAGGCCCGTTTACAGTGCGCAAATCCGGACCTAAAGCTTCCTATCTGGCGAATTTCAGATACTCCACCCTGGAAGTTTTTAATAAAATTGGTATCAATATAGGCACGGGCGAAGCCATTCCAAAATATAAAGACCTTACCTTTATAGTGGATATTCCCGGTGTAAAATCAGGGAGGTTTAAAATATTCGGATTGTGGGGCGACAGTTTTATTGACATCGGCAGAGAAACTTCCGATACGGCCGGCAACTCATATCTCCCCAGGGGAATGGCTGCAGACTATGGTTCCGGCCTTGCAGTGGCAGGATTGTCGCACACCTATTTTTTTAACGAAAATACCAGGATAAAATCCACCCTGTCATACCAGACGACCAATGCCACTGCAAAAGTTGATTCGGTACGAAATAACGGGCTGAATACATATCCCTATTATGGCAGCAGTCAATCAGAAAACATACTCTCATTGTCGGTGGCATTTACAAAAAAGATAAACAAACGTCATAATTACGGACTGGGTTTTGATATCAACCGGTATGCGGTGGATTTCAGTGATAGTATTTATCGGTACAACTTCAGGAAGTTCATTTATATTACCGATGTTAGCGGAGACTTGATGTTTTTTCAGGCATACGGACAATGGCAATTCAGGATCAGTGATGAACTGACTGTTTATGCAGGTTTGCACTTTCAGTATTTTGGTTTAAACGGGGACCATGCTTTTGAGCCGAGGGCAAGTGTGAAGTGGCAGTTCAGGCAGAACCAGTCGCTGAGCCTGGGGATAGGTAAACACAGTCAGATGCAGCCCCGGATAGTATATTTTTATGAAACATTCGATACCCTTAACCATTCCTATTTTCGTACTAATGAAAACCTGAAGTTCACCAGAAGCGATCACTACGTTCTTGGATATGACTACAGCATACCAAACAGGTTCAGGATTAAACTGGAAGCCTATTACCAGTATCTTTATGATGTTCCTGTAAAAGAATCATTTCCTGAATTTTCTATGCTGAATGCCGGCGATTATTTTGTTATTCCCATTGAAGACAGCCTGGTGAATGAAGGTACTGGGTATAACTACGGAATTGAAATGACCATTGAAAAATTCCTCGGTAAGGGATACTATTTCCTGATGACAACCTCCCTGTTTGATTCAAAATACCGGGGTTTTGACAGAGAAGTGAGAAATACCGCTTTCAATGGAAGCTTTGTGATGAATCTGCTGGGAGGATATGAAGTTGAACTTGGCCGAAATAAAATGCTTACACTGGATCTGAAAACCACCTGGGCCGGAGGGAAACGTCATGTTCCGGTTGATGTGAACAAATCTGAATCAGAAAAGAAGGAGATACGCGATTGGAGCCAGGCATATGTACGCAGATACTCTGATTATTTCAGAACCGATATCCGGGTGGGATTTAAGATCAACGGGAAAAAAACCAGTCAGGAATGGGCACTGGACCTTCAAAATATCACGGCACACAAGAACATTTTTATGGAAGGTTTTGATATAGAAAAGGGCACTGTTTATAATGTGTATCAACAAGGGTTTTTCCCAATATTACTTTACAGGATCAGGTTTTAACGGTATTCCTGCTGGCATGTTCTACTCATCCGCTTGTCCGTCTTCGTATGCTTTCAGCAAGTCTCCCTGGAGGTCGCCGGGAACCTGGGCATACTCTGAAAATTTCATGCTGTACATCGCCCGGCCATTGGTCAGTGAACTCAGTGCGGTGGAATACTTATTCATCTCTGCCAGCGGCACTTTGGCTGAAATTTTTTCAAATCCCTTTTCACTGCTCATGCCCAGCACCATGCCACGGCGGCCCTGAAGATCACTCATCACATCACCCATACGATCGGAAGGAACAAGGATCTCAACTTCATAAATGGGTTCCATGATCTTTGGTCCGGCCTCTCTGAAAGCAGCACTAAAGGCATTTCTGCCTGCCAGCTTAAATGAGATCTCATTTGAATCGACCTGGTGCATTTTCCCGTCATACACCGCCACACGGATATCGCGGGCATAAGATCCTGTTAATGGGCCTTCTTCCATTTTTTCCATCACGCCTTTCAGGATGGCAGGCAGGAACCGGGCATCAATAGAGCCCCCCACAATGCAATTATAAAATATCAGTTTTCCACCCCATGGCAGAATATGCTCATCCTTATTACGGACATTTATCTTGATCACCTTTCCGCCAACATTATAGGAAGTTGGATCCGGAGAGCCTTCAATATAAGGTTCAATAACCAGGTGTACCTCCCCAAACTGGCCGGCTCCACCCGATTGTTTCTTATGCCTGTAATCGGCTTGTGAAATCCTGGTGATGGTTTCACGGTAAGGGATCTTTGGGGCAATAAATTCCGTCTCAATTTTGAAAACGTTATCCAGATGCCATTTTAAAATATTCAGGTGGTATTCTCCCTGTCCGTGAATGATGATCTGTTTTAATTCTTTTGAATATTCAATGATGATGGTGGGATCTTCGTCATGCATCCTTGAAAGGATCTCACCAAGTTTCTCATCTTCACCTTCGACAATTGTTTTAATTGCCGCCCTGTATTTTGGTTCAGGAAAGTTGATGGGCTTAAATGACCAATTCTGCCCTCCGGCATTCAGTGTATGGTTTGTTTTTGTGCTCTTTAGCTTTACAGTGGCCCCAATATCTCCGGCTGACATTTTACCAACCTTTTCACGCTTCTTACCGGCAGAGACATGTATTTGAGAAATTCGTTCTTTGTTATTTTTATTGACATTCACCAGGTCATTGCCCTCAGCAACCTCTCCTGACATTACCTTGAAATAATTCACTTCTCCAATATGTTCCTCAATAGAGGTCTTAAAAACAAACAGGGAGGTTGGCCCGGAAGCTTCACATTTTATCTCTTTCCCTTCAGCATTTTTAACTGCAGGCACTTCATCCGGGGCAGGAATGGCATTGACAATAAACTCCATGATCCGTTCTACACCCATGTTGTTTTTTGCCGAAGCACAAAAAACCGGAAAAATGCCCCTTTGGATCAATCCCATCTTAATGCCCTGGCGCATCTCATCTTCCGTAAGGGATTCATTTTCAAAGAACAGTTCCATTAAGGCTTCATCATTTTCCGCGGCCTTTTCAACCATCTCATTGTGCAGCTCATCAGCACGTTCTTTATGCTCATCAGGAATGTCAGATGCCCGGGCAGCGCCACCGCCGGAAGGGAATTTGTACATTTTCATGGTAATGACATCTACAAACGAATCAAAAGCAACCCCTTCATTTACAGGAAATTGGGCGGCAACAACGTTGCCTCCAAAACGCTCTTTCAGCATCTCCATGGCCTTTTCATAATTAGATTTTTCATGATCCAGACCATTAATAACAAATACCAGGGCTTTGTTCTCAGAGCCTGAATGCCTGAATTGAATGTCTGTTCCAACCTCCACACCATTAGGTGCGCTGACTATCATCAGGCCGGCTTCTACTGCTGTCAGTGAAGAAATCACACCACCTACAAAATCATCCAGACCGGGTGCATCCAGAATGTTGATTTTTTTATCCCGGAATTCGCTGTAAAGTACCGTAGAGAAAATAGAATTCCCATTCTCATGCTCTATCTGGTTATAATCACTGGCCGTATTTTTGGCCTCAACAGAACCCCTGCGATCTATCACTTTTCCATTAAAAAGCATGGCCTCAGCAAATGTGGTTTTACCGGATCCTGAATTTCCCAGCAACACTATATTCCTGATTTGGTCGGTCTGGTATGTCTTCATGTTTATGGTGTTTAGAATAGAATGAATACGCCAAATTTTAGCGAGGCAAAAATAACAATTTTTTAATTACCCGGAAAAGAAATTCTGAGGATAGAACACAAAAATTCATTACTTTTAAATAAATAAAGGATCAGATCCAAACGGAGAAAAACAAAAACCCATGAAACGAAGAGATTTTTATAAAAAGACTTTGGCTTTCGGAGCCCTGTCCGTAGCCGCTACCGGAAACTTTTTGGAGGCTTCGGCAGAGTCTGCTTTTGCAATCCCGGACTGGAACGGAAAGAAGCATTCATTTAACCTGAAATATGCCCCTCATTTCGGAATGTTTAAAAACCATGCGGGGGAGAACCTCCTGGATCAGATCCAGTTTATGGCGGATGCGGGCTTCAGAGCCATGGAAGATAATGGCATGAAGGGCCATGCCCCGGAAATGCAGGAAAAAATTGCATCAAAAATGACCCGGCTGGGCATTGAAATGGGTGTGTTTGTGGCTCATACTATTTATTGGAAAGAGCCAAACCTGACCAGCGGAGAGGAAAATAAACAAGAGGAGTTTCTCAGGGAAATAAAAGAATCGGTTGAGGTTGCAAAAAGAGTGAATGCAAAATGGATGACCGTAGTGCCCGGACATGTGGACCTGAGAAAAGACCTGGGATATCAAACCGCCAATGTGGTTGAGTCGTTGAAAAGGGCCTCCGGAATACTGGAACCTTATAATCTGGTGATGGTACTTGAACCACTTAACTTCTTCAACCATCCCGGACTGTTCCTGAAAACGGTACCCCAGGCCTATGAAATATGTAAAGCCGTAGATTCACCTTCCTGTAAAATATTGAATGATTTCTACCATCAGCAGGTCCAGGCGGGCAATCTCATTCCGGACACAGACAGGGCATGGGATGAGATCGCCTATTATCAGGTTGGTGACAACCCCGGACGTAAAGAACCCACAACCGGGGAGATCAATTATAAGAATGTCTTTAAGCATCTCCATGACCGGGAGTTTGATGGCATCATCGGTATGGAACATGGCAATTATTCTCCCGGAAAGAAAGGCGAAGCAGCAGTCATTGAAGCCTATATTGAAGTGGATAACTTCTAAGAAGAAGGTGCCCACGGCTTACTCAATATACTGCCTTTAAGGTTAGGGGGCATGATTACGGGGCCCGCTTTCATCAATCCCCTTTTCAAAAGGGGGACAGATTGAACCTGGGTTTGATTGCTTGCCGCATCATAAGCCCCATCGGGGCGGAAGGTAATAGCCCCGGGGGACCGAACGTTGAGAATTTGTCCTGTGGACAAATTTAATCCCACCTTCGACAAGTCTATGGTTGGCAAAGGAGGGGCCAGGTTGTGGGCCGTCTGGGTATCACGGGTCCCCGTGATGCCGGTCCGTGAGGGATGTTTGTGCAGGGCACA
>CAYOFK010000042.1:0-4110 GCA_964403185.1 uncultured Rikenellaceae bacterium
CATCTCCCCACCCCTTTGACCCTTCGACTCTTCGACCCACTGATGATTCGCTTACAGCTCATGTCAGTGTCTCCGCTTCGCTTCGACTCTCACTTTTGTCTTTTATTTCCTACAGATTCGCCCTTGAATTGATGGCAAGGAAACCCACCAAACGGTGGTAGCGGGAGCCGGAACCGTAATGGTACACAAACACCAGATAGTCGTTCTCAGTCTGGTAGTGGCTGCCCTCAATGACGGTATTGTCAGCCAGCGGGCTTCCCGGAGATTTTACTGCATATTCAAAATTGTAATAGCCCTGTTTCAGAAGCATGGAAACCTCATAGGCTTTTGCATCATAATTATAGATCATGTGGTTGGTCCAGGTGCACGACCAGTCCGAAAGCGCTCCAAATACATACACATCCCCCAGGATGTAGGGAACATTGCGTTTCAGAGTGAAATAAACCTTTACATAGTCGGATTCATTACTGCTCTGCACTCCCTCGTCGATCTTTATATAAAACCGGCCATTGATATCCTGCTCATAAAAATAAGCCTTCCGGGGTTTTTCCACAGAGGGGAACAGGCCTATGTGATAGTATGGGCGGATAAAATCGATACGTTCCACAAACTCTGTCTGAAAGCGCAGGCTTTTTATATCAAAGCGCCTGTATTCATTACCCCCCTGGAAGATGTTCTTTTCGTCAAAATCGTAAACCAGCTCATGGGTTCTCAAAAAAGATGGTTTTTCAAGAAGAACGGCATTATCCCACCGCCCGTTTTGACTGATGGCCACGGTCACTTCCTGGTAAGGATTGATGATCTCATAGCCGGGGTAGTTGACCAATACCTGTATCTCCTGCCCCGTTTCACGGTGTTTGGTCAGTGAGGAGCGTTTCAGCAGCGCCCGCACATTAACCTTGTTCTCGAAAACCATAAAACGGCGTGTAAGTATGGGCCTGGTCTTATCGTAATCCTCATACACCATCAGGATGTAGTTCCCTGAGATCCTGAACCGTATATCTTCATTGGGAAAGCTCAGGTTGTAGTGAATATATTGAACGGTGGTGTTGAAAGAATGTACATAATCATTGATCTGGTTTTCAGGGAATCCATCAAGATACTCTGCTTCCATAAGTTCTGAATGGTTCCAGGTAGCGTCACAATGAACAAATGTGTAATAATAATCCCCCACCTGGTTGCTGAGCTCGTCAAAACTGAGTGCCAGTTGGTCTTCTGAGTCCAGCTTGATAACAGGATAGGAGAGTTCCCACCCTTTCTTATAAAGCTGCACGGTACGGATAGATTGCTTATAGATATGATTGGTTTGAAGCAGGGAATCCAAAACAAATGGATCTTGCTGCTGTGCCAATCCTACGGTCAGATTCATTGTGAAGAGGATGAGTGCAGGAAGGGCCATCTTCAGAGCCCTGATATATAGTGGTAAATGGGGATTCATCCTGTAATTTAGAATCAGATTAAATACAGTACAGGCTGATATGTTTTATAACATTGGCAGTCCTGTTATCTATTACTCAATATATTGTCAAATTTGTATATTTACCTGGCAATCCTCTGTTCACCGGACCTATGGTATTTCTGGTAAAAATGCATATTTTTACGCCAATTCGAACAACTTTTTAAGTTTATTTTAAATGGTAGTTAAAATCAAGAAGGGTTTGGACATTCCGCTCAAAGGAAATCCTGAACAAACCCTGGTAACACCTGCAACTTCGGAATTTTTTGCACTGAAACCCACCGATTTCACCGGACTCACTCCAAAACTGGCAGTCATAGTTGGCGACAACGTTAAGACCGGATCCCCGTTGTTCTTTGACAAGAACCACCCGGAGATCAAATTCACCTCTCCGGTTAGCGGAACCGTCACGGCAATAAACAGGGGCGAACGCCGGAGAATTCTGGAAGTGGTTGTGGATCCCGATGGAAAGGATGAAGCATTGAATTTTAAAAAGGGAGATCCTGCGACCCTGTCCCGGGAGGATATTGTTTCCGCACTTCTGGAGAGCGGATTCTGGCCTTACATCCTGCAGCGGCCGTTCAATATAATGGCCGATCCGGAGACTTCCCCGAGGGACATTTTTATCTCCGGTTTTAATTCCGGTCCCCTTGCTCCCGATTATAATTTCATATTAAAAGACTCCAAAGGGCCTTTCACAACAGGGATCAAAGCATTGAGAAAACTTACCGGCGGTAAAATCTTCCTTGGGGTCAGGACGGGAACCCTGGACGGATCCATATTTTCAGGGCTTGAGGATGTGGAGATCCATGAATTTTCCGGACCGCATCCCGCCGGCAATGCAGGCATTCAGATACACCATATCAAACCCATCAATAAGGGTGAAATTGTATGGACTTTAAAACCACAGGATGTGGCGGCCATTGGGAAATTATTTGAAACGGGACGGGTATATTCCGACCGGATTGTTGCACTGACCGGATCTGAAATAAAGAACCCGCAGTACTGCAGTGTCAAAACCGGAATGTCTGTTAAATGCATGATCTCTGATAACCTGACCAGTGATAATGTGCGCATCATCAGTGGCAATGTGCTCAGCGGTGAGATGATCTCCAAGGAGGGCTTTATCGGGTTTTACGACGACCAGGTAACGGTGATCCCCGAGGGTAATTACCATGAATTCTTTGGATGGATCATGCCGAGACTGAGAAAGTTCAGCATATCAAAATCTTATTTTTCCTGGCTGATGCCAAAGCGGGAATATGCTTCCGACACCAACCTGAACGGTGGAAAACGGGCCTTTGTCATGACCGGCCAGTATGAAAAGGTGTTCCCCATGGATATCTTCCCGGTACAACTGCTCAAATCCATCCTGGTAGAGGACGTTGATATGATGGAAAACCTGGGCATTTACGAGGTGGCTGAGGAGGACATGGCTCTCTGTGAATTTGTTTGCACATCCAAAACTGAAGTTCAATCCATTCTGCGCAGGGGGTTTGATGTGATGATCAAGGAACTGGGTTGATAAAACTGATAAGAATCTGAAATTTAATCATTCCTATATAAATGAAACTATTAAGAGGATTTATTGATACGATCAAGCCGAACTTCGAAAAGGGCGGTAAATTTTATGCTTTTCACTCCTTTTTTGATGCAGTCGAAACCCTGTTTTACGTTCCCGGTGAGGTAACCAAACCTAGGGGCACACACATCAGGGACAGTTTAGACATGAAGCGTACGATGATCGTTGTGTGGATCGCCCTGATGCCGGCCTTACTGTTTGGCATGTGGAATACCGGTCACTGGCATTTTCAGGCCTTTGGCGAAGAGGCCTCCTTCTGGCTGAAATTCGGATTCGGATTCATAAAAATACTGCCTTTGATCCTGGTATCCTACGGCGTGGGTCTGGGCTTAGAGATCATCTTTGCACAGATCAGGGGCCATGAAGTGAATGAAGGCTATTTTGTCACCGGGTTGCTCATCCCCCTGATCGTACCCGTAGATACGCCCTTATGGATGCTGGCCATTGCCATTGCTTTTGCCGTGATCCTTGGTAAGGAAGTCTTTGGTGGTACGGGCATGAACATACTGAACCCGGCTCTCACCGTACGCGCCTTTTTATTCTTTGCATATCCCGGATGGATGTCGGGCGATGCCGTATGGATTGAGGGAATGGTAAAAAATGCCGACCGGGTAGTGGATGGGTTTACGGGAGCCACACCGCTGGCCGAGGCAGCCGCAGGCAGCCTGGAGAACCTTCCCTCGGTGTTCAGTATGTTTGTGGGGATCATACCGGGATCTGTCGGTGAAACCTCGGTCCTCGCCATTCTGATTGGGGCCGTCATCCTGCTCTGCACAGGCATAGGCAGTTGGAAGATCATGTTCTCTATGTTAGCCGGAGGATTCCTGATGGGCTTGGTACTCAACCTGTTTGCGGTGAATCCCTATATGGAAATTCCCGCATATCAGCACCTGCTGTTGGGAGGATTTGCCTTTGGAGCCGTGTTTATGGCAACCGATCCGGTTACTGCAACGCAGACTGAAAGAGGCAAATGGATCTATGGATTTCTGTGTGGGATCCTTGCCATTCTGATACGGGTCCTCAATCCGGCCTATCCTGAAGGGGTGATGATGGCCATTCTGTTTATGAATGT
>CAYOFK010000042.1:4210-18268 GCA_964403185.1 uncultured Rikenellaceae bacterium
TTTAGTAATACCTATATTTTCGTTTTTTCGACGATCATGGTGATCCTGGTGGCTGCCATTTTATCCACAGCCGCTATGGTTTTGCAGCCGTTTCAACAACGGAATATCGAGATCGAGAAAAAGCGGAAGATCCTGGGATCCATACAGGTGGAAACAACTGTTTCAGATGCCGAGGAGTTGTACCTCAAATACATCCTGGAATCCTATGTGGTAAATTCAAAGGGAGTACTTCAGGACAGTGTGGATGCCTTTCTTGTCCTGCTTGCTGATGAGTTGCATCATCCTGAAGAAAACAGGAACCTTCCTGTATTTGTTGGTACTTCTGACGGGGGGAAAAAACAATATATTGTTCCGGTACGGGGCTCTGGCCTCTGGGGTCCGATATTCGGATACGTTTCCCTGCAATCGGATTTCAATACCATAGTGGGAACCAACTTCGATCACGAGGGGGAAACGCCCGGCCTGGGTTCAGAGATCACCACCCAGTGGTTTGAGGATCAATTCCGGGGTAAAAAGATCTTTGCCGATAATGGAGATTTTGTATCCATTCAGGTAGTGAAAGGCGGCGCCGATCCCGACAGTCCCAGTCAGGTGGATGCCATTGGGGGTTCAACAATCACCTCAAAAGGCCTGGAGAAAATGCTGTATGACTGTCTCCGGAGTTATGAAGCTCATTTTAAGAGTCACATGAATTAACTATAAACCATGAAAGAAAAAGAACCACTGTTTTCATCCAGGAATTTAAAACTTCTCACCAGTCCGCTGAGTGATGACAATCCCGTCACCATTCAGGTTTTGGGGATCTGTTCAGCCCTGGCTATTACGGTAAAACTTGAACCGGCCATTGTAATGACCCTGTCGGTGTTGGTGGTATTGGCGGTATCGAATGTTGTCGTTTCACTTTTAAGGAAGGCCATTCCGCCACGGATCCGCATCATTGTACAACTGACCGTCATCGCTTCTATGGTGATCCTGGTGGACCAGTTCCTGAAAGCTTTTGCCTATGATGTGAGCAAACAGCTCTCCGTATTTGTGGGTCTCATCATTACGAACTGTATTATAATGGGACGCCTGGAGGCTTTTGCCATGCAAAATAAACCCTGGCCCTCTTTCCTGGATGGGATTGGAAATGCGGCAGGTTATGGTTTGATCCTGGTAGTTGTGGCCTTTTTCAGGGAATTGCTTGGATCCGGTGAACTGATGGGATTTCCCATAATGGAAAAACTTGGCATTTACAATACCGGATATGAAGATAACGGGATGATGATCCTGCCACCTATGGCTTTGATGGTCGTTGGTGTCATTATCTGGGTACAGCGGTCCAGAAACCGGGAATTGATTGAAGACAAATAAGAAACGCAAAACATTCTACAATGGAGAACCTTGTAAACATTTTTATTAAGTCCATTTTCATAGATAATATGGTATTCGCCTATTTCCTGGGGATGTGTTCCTACCTGGCGGTGTCTAAAACTGTGAAAACCTCATTTGGCCTGGGGATTGCTGTGGTTTTTGTTCTGGCCATCACCGTCCCCATCGATTACCTCATCCACAACTACCTCCTGAAGAAGGGAGCCCTGATATGGATCAGCGAAAGTTTCACAGATGTCGATCTGAGTTTTCTTTCACTCATCGTCTTCATTGCTGTAATCGCTTCCATGGTGCAGCTTGTAGAAATGGTCATTGAGAAATTCTCGCCGGCACTCTACAACTCACTGGGCATCTTCTTGCCACTAATCGCTGTGAACTGTGCCATTCTCGGTGGATCCCTGTTTATGCAACAAAGGGAATATGCGAATGTTGCAGAGGCAACCTCCTTCGGCCTGGGGTCAGGAATAGGATTCTTCCTGGCAATAGTTGGCATTGCAGCCATCAGGGAAAAGATCAGGTACTCGGATGTGCCGGCACCCCTGCGCGGACTGGGTGTTACTTTTATTATTACAGGCCTGATGGGCATTGCCTTTATGAGTTTTATGGGCATCAAGCTTTAATTTTAAACCTTATTAAATAAAGTATATATGATACTTTTAGCTTCATCAGTATTGGTTATTCTCACAAGCATGATCGTGTTCCTGTTTGTGATCACCTTTCTCGTCATCATGCTTTTATATGCACGGAAAAAACTGGTTCCGCAGGGAGAAGTTACCATGAAGGTCAACGACAAGGAATTTGTTGTCAGTCCCGGTATCACAGTACTTGGAACCCTGAGTGCCAACGAAGTGTACCTCCCTTCGGCCTGTGGAGGAAAGGGAACCTGCGGCATGTGCGATTGCCAGGTACTTGAAGGCGGCGGCTCTATTCTGCCTACGGAGACCGGATTTTTCACCCGCAAGGAACAGCAGGATAACTGGCGCCTGGGCTGTCAGGTAAAGGTGCGTGAGAACATCACCATACAGGTTCCGGAAGCCGTCATGGGAATTAAAAAATGGGAATGTGAAGTGGTGTCCAACCACAATGTGGCCACTTTTATTAAGGAATTTGTGGTCCGTCTTCCCGAAGGTGAAACCCTTGATTTTCAATCGGGCGGCTATGTGCAGATCGATGTGCCAAAGACCAGGGTTGCTTTTAAAGACATGGATATTGAGAAAGAATACCGTGATGAGTGGGATAAGTTTAAGATGTGGGACCTGGTGATGAAAAATCCGGAAGAGACCTACAGAGCCTATTCCATGGCCAACCATCCTGCTGAAGGAAGCATTGTCATACTGAACATCCGTATTGCCACCCCTCCGTGGGACCGGGCAAAAGGTGCATTTATGAAAGTCAATCCCGGAATTTGTTCTTCCTATATTTTCGGTCTCAAACCGGGAGATAAAGTCATGGTATCAGGACCTTACGGTGAGTTCTTTATTAAGGATACCAGACGGGAAATGATGTATATCGGCGGTGGTGCCGGCATGGCCCCCATGCGTTCGCACCTGTTCCATCTGTTCCATACACTGAAGACCAACCGGAAGGTTTCTTACTGGTATGGCGCCCGCTCGCGCAGGGAGATCTTCTACGAGAAGGATTTCAGGGATATTGAAAAACAATTCCCGAATTTCGAGTTTCATATAGCCCTTTCAGAACCCCAGGAAGAAGACAACTGGGACGGTCCCGTTGGTTTCATCCATAAGGTGATCTATGACAACTACCTGAGCAAACATGAAGAACCCGAGGATATTGAATACTACATGTGTGGCCCGCCAATGATGAATGATGCGGTGAACAAGATGCTGTATGACCTGGGTATCCCCGATGAAATGATCGCTTTCGATGATTTTGGCGGATAGGATCAGAATAGTTTTGAGTGTTGAGTTTTTGAATTCAACTGCACTTCGATTTTACGAGCCTGAATGGCGGCGCAATCTCTGCCGGGTAGATCAACCAATGTCAAAAAGAAGCACATATGCTGTGAGAAACATAACATATGCCCTTTGCATCGTGCTGTTCCTTTCTTCTTGCAAAAGTGAACTGACAACCTACAACGGGGAAACACAGGGCACCTCCTACCGGATCATTTTTGAATCTGACCCGGAACATTCACGACCTTCATCTGTCAGACAACCGGTACTGGATACCCTGCTAAAGGAATTCGACCGCTCCCTGTCAGCCTATATCCCCGGATCGGTGATCTCCAGGATCAACCGCAATGATCCCGAAGTAACAGTGGATGACTATTTCAGAGTGGTCTTCAAAAAATCCTGTGAAGTCTGGATGTCCACCGGGGGAGCCTTCGACATGACTGTTGGACCACTTGTCAATGCCTATGGTTTTGGCCCTGATCCCGGGCGATTCCATCCCGGACGTATCAATACCGACAGCCTTCTGGAATTTGTAGGCATGGACCTGGTGAAGATTGAGAATGGAAAACTGGTCAAAAAACGGGAAGAAGTGCAACTGGATGTCAATGGCATTGCCCAGGGCTATGCAGTGGATGTGTTAAGTGAGTTCCTGGAGGCAAATGGCATCCGGAACTACCTCGTGGAGATCGGAGGAGAGATCCGTGCCAGGGGTGCCAAACCGGGCAACAAACCCTGGAAAGTGGGCATTGATAAACCCAGGGAAAATAATTTTACCCCGGGGGCTGATCTGCAGGTTATCTTAACATTAACCAACCACTCCGTAGCTACATCGGGAAATTACAGGAAGTTCCACGAAGTGGATGGTGTCAAATACGGGCACTCCATAAATCCAAAAACCGGATTTCCGGTCATGGACACCTTGCTCAGCGCCACGGTGATCGCCGGCGACTGCATGACCGCCGATGCCTATGCCACGGCATTTATGGTGATGGGATTTGTAAAAACGAAGGCCTTTCTCTCTACCCACCCGGAAATGCAGGCTTATCTGGTGTACTCAGACGGTGAAGGAGAGTTTAAAGTGTGGCATACCAAGGGAATGGAGGGGATGATAGTGAAATGATGAGGAGAGGAAGACACCTGGGTGTGGAGGGGAGGCCGCGAATGATGTCTCAAATTTCAATAATCAAATGCCAAATTCCAAACAATATACAATATCCAATACTCAATTTTCAAACAAGTTTATGACTGGAAATAAAACATATGATCTGGAAGAACGGACTTTTGAATTTGCACGTGAAGTGAGGTTGTTTGTGAAAACATTACCCTCGAACAACTGCAAATATTGAAGATGGCAAACAATTAATTAAATCATCTGGTTCAGTTGGGGCAAATTACCGGGAAGCAAATGAAAAGCTAAGTAAAAAAGATTTTAATTTCCGGTTAAAGATAAGTAGGAAGGAAGCCATTGAATTAAAGAAGATCTTTTCCAGCATTATCGAAAAATCAAAGTAGTTACACTTTTGGAATTTTGAATTTGTTAGTTGGAATTTATTTGAGTTTTGTAATTTGAAATTTGGAAATTGACGTGTCCTCCCATAAATCAGGTTGCCCATAAGCTTAGTTGAAAAGCTGAAACCCTGACGCTGCGGTCAAGGGTCTGCGCTTCGCTTCGACCTGAAACTACCCCTCCCCCCTACACCTGATATCCACAATCGGTGCAGAGACCATCCTGCCTGCGTTTACGGTGGCCGCGGAGTTCATCGTGCTTCGGACAGGTGATGCCCTTTTTCTTTAAATGAATGTTGCCACCCACAGAGGTGACCGGGAACCTGCCACCACGAATGATAAGCATGCGTATGCCCAATCCCATCAAACTGAGACTGACTATAATAACAGATAGTGATAACAGGGTTAGAAACATGATCCAACTTATGGGGCAAAAATACGATAAGTTTTTGGCCCCGGAAAATATGCCGGTACTTTTGCCGGAAAACAAACAATCAATAGTTCCTGAAAATGGCGTTTGCATGATGCGCAGGATTCCTTTTCTAATTTAGAATAATTCTTGTTAACTTTGGCGTCCACAGAAAACTATTATATAATGAATGAAACTATCTCAGAACTGAAAAAAAACCTGTCGCTTGATGACTTTAAGAAGGAAGTGCTGGCCGATTACAAACTGGTGAAGATCAGCAGGAATATCAGCACTGCAGGAAGACGTGAAGTGCTGACTGGAAAAGCAAAGTTTGGCATCTTTGGAGATGGAAAAGAGGTGGCCCAGGTTGCCCTGGCCAAGCAGTTTAAAAATGGGGACTGGCGTTCGGGATATTACCGCGACCAGACCTGGATGATGGCTGCAGGTATTTTTACGGCGGAGGAATTCTTTCACCAGTTGTATGGCAACAGCGATGTCACACTGAATCCCGGTAACGGCGGCCGTTCCTTCAACAATCATTTTTCCACTCCAAATATCAATCCTGACGGGTCCTGGAGGAAGCTGACAAAACAAAAAAACTCATCGGCAGACATTTCTCCAACTGCCGGGCAAATGCCACGCCTGCTGGGACTGGCTTATGCTTCCAAACTATTCAGGCAGAATAAGGACCTTCACAAATATAAAGACCTCTCCATTACCGGTAACGAAGTGGCCTTTGGCTCCATTGGTGATGCCAGTACCTCGGAAGGTCATTTCTGGGAAACCGTGAATGCCGCAGGTGTATTGCAGGTGCCCATGGCTCTGTCCGTCTGGGATGACGGCTATGGCATTTCAGTTCCAAAAAAGTATCAGACCACCAAAGAAAATATTTCAGAATTGCTTTCAGGTTTTCAGGCTACGGCTGAAAAACCCGGGTTTTACATTTATACAGCCAAAGGCTGGGATTACCCGGAATTGTGCAAGGTGTATGAGGAAGGCATAAAAAAATGCCGCGAAGAACATGTTCCGGTGATCTTCCACATTCTGGAGGTCACCCAGCCACTGGGCCATTCCACATCGGGATCGCATGAACGGTATAAATCTCCTGAGCGCCTCCAGTGGGAAGCGGACTTTGATCCCATTACCAAAATGCGGGAATGGATAATTGAATCGGCCATTGCCACCGCTGAAGAACTGGATGCCATTGAGGAAGAGGCACAGCAGGAATCCAGGCTCGCGAGGAAAAACGGATGGAAAGCCTTCCAGGACCCTATTAAGGTGGAACGGGACGCCCTTGTGAAGATCATTGATAACCGTTCCTGTGTATGCAAACGTGAGCACAGGGATAAAGTCGGTGAAATCACAAACGACCTGAAAAAGGTGATCCACCCCATCCGTAAAGATGTGGTCAGTTCTGCCAGGAAGATATTGAGAAGCGTTTGCAGCGATTGCAATATACGCAGCCAGTTGCAGGACGACCTTTCAGTGTGGCTGATGCGCAATAAGGAAGACAACCGGCAGCGGTATAATTCATCTGTGTATAACGAGACAGAAAATTCGGCGCTGAATATTGAAGGTGTTGCGCCGGTCTATAAAGATGATTCTGAGGAGGTTCCCGGACGTCAGGTATTACGGGAAAATTTCGACTATATATTCGGGCACAATCCATTGGTGGTCACCTTTGGTGAAGATGTCGGTCGTATTGGAGGTGTGAATCAAAGCCTTGAAGGCCTTCAGAAGAAATATGGCGAGCTGCGTATCACCGATACAGGGATCAGGGAGACCACCATCCTCGGTCAGGGGATCGGACTGGCGCTGAGGGGCATGAAACCCATTGCTGAAATCCAGTATTTCGATTACCTTTTGTATGCCTTGCAAACCATGAGTGACGACCTGGCATGTACAACTTACCGCACCCGTGGAAACATGGTTGCACCGGTGATTGTGCGGACACGTGGCCACCGTCTGGAAGGGATCTGGCATTCAGGTTCCCCGCTGAGTATGGTGATCAATTCCATACGGGGCATCTTTGTGTGCGTGCCCAGGAACATGACCCAGGCGGCCGGTTTTTATAATACCCTGGTTGGGACCAATGATGCGGCCCTGGTGATCGAACCGCTGAATGGTTACCGGTTGAAAGAGAAATTGCCGGAAAATACCGGCGAATACAAAACTCCTCTGGGCATACCGGAGATCCTGAATGAAGGAACCGACCTGACACTGGTGACCTATGGCTCTTGTGTGCGCATTGCTCAGGACGCCGTGGAGCAATTGAGAGAATTCAATATTGCGGTGGAACTCATAGATGTACAAACACTGTTGCCATTTGACAGGAACCAATCTATTCTGGAATCTATTAAGAAAACAAATAAAGTTTTGTTTTTTGATGAGGATGTGCCGGGTGGGGCCACAGCCTACATGATGCAGAAGGTGGTGGAAGAGCAAAAAGCCTTTTATCACCTGGATGGCGAACCGCGGACCCTTTCGGCTCATGAACACCGTCCTGCGTATTCTACCGATGGGGATTATTTCTCCAACCCCAGTGCCGAGGATGTGTTTGATCTGGTGTACGACATGATGCATGAAAGCGATCCGCAGAAATATCCGGATATTCTGGGCTAGTATATTCCGCCCCGATGGGGCTGGATACGGCCGGCAACCAAACTCAAATTCAATCCTTTGCAGTAGTGGAGTAAAACAACCGCGAAGTGGTTGCATGTGAATAAGGGGCTGTATCAAAAGTCAGATTCCATATCATTCCTGCGAAAGCAGGAATCCATAAGAGCCTGATTTTCACATTACAAAGATTCCGTATCAAGTACGGAATGATGCCATTAGGTTGCTTTTGAGACAGCCCCGTCCGGGCCTTGCAACAAGCAGGTTTTGGCGGGGATTTTGCCCGGTGCCGGGATGGTGGGATGGATTGCAAAATCTGTGACAAAACCGGAAGGGACCTGGGGCATGGTCCTCTCAGCTATCATCCCTTCGCCCCGTCGCCTTATCGCCCCCTCGCCTCTGCGCTCTCCGCTCCATACCTCCTGATCTTAATATTGAATACTGCCATAAAAATGCTCATAAAAGGACTGATGATGCAGAAAAATGCAAAAGGGGCGTAAGTAAAAGTGGGCACACCAAGGACCCCGGCCTGTGTGGCCCCGCAAGTATTCCAGGGGATCAATACGGAAGTGACCGTACCGGAATCTTCCAGGGCCCGGCTGAGTACTTCGGGCTTGAGATTCTGGTCTTTGTAAGCCTTGGCATACATGCGGCCGGGTACAACTATGGAGATGTACTGATCGGAAGCGGTGACATTAAAGAACAGGCAGGTGCCAACCGTGGATGCCACCAAAGCGCCGGTGGATTTTACGTACTTGATGACCGTGCCGGTGATCCGCAGAAGGAAACCTGAGGATTCCATGATACCCCCAAAAACCATGGCTGCAATGATCAGCCAGATGGTGTTCAGCATCCCGGCCATTCCGCCGGTGGATAACAGTTCATTGACCGAGGCATTGCTGGTTTCAACACTTACCGGTCCGTACATGGATTTCATTACCGTAACGTAAGATGCTTTGATATAACTTCCGGAAACCTCTGAAACCGATCTTATAACCTCGGGCTGGAAGATCACCGCAAAGATCCCGCCCATCAATGCTCCGGCGAGCAGTGCGGGTACCGGGGATACTTTTTTTACGATGATGTAGATGAGAAAAACAGGAACAAGCAACAGGATGGGATGGATGTTGAAAGATTGGTCCAGAACCGCCAGTACTTCCTCAATATTGGATCCGTCATTGTCCGGAGAGAGTGTAAAACCCATGATCAGGAATATCACCAGGGTAATGATTATGGACGGGCCGGTGGTGTACACCATATACCGGATGTGTGTAAACAGGTCGGTACCGGCCATGGCCGGAGCCAGATTAGTGGTGTCCGACATGGGCGACATCTTGTCTCCGAAGTAGGCTCCTGAAATGATGGCCCCGGCCACAATGCCCTCATTCAGTCCCAGCGCCCGCCCGATACCAAGCAAGGCAATTCCAATAGTGGCCACGGTTGACCAGGAGCTGCCTGTGGCCAGGGAGACCAGGGCGCAGATGACCACCGATGCAAACAAAAAGATCTTTGGATTCAGTATCTTGAGGCCATAATAAACCAGTGTGGGAACCACTCCGCTGATCATCCAGGTGCCCGCCAGGGATCCGATCAGGAACAGGATGAGCATAGCCGGCATGGCCGAACCGATGCTTTTCACCACTCCGTCACGCAGCGTTTTCCATTTCATCCCGTTTATGCCGGCAATGATGGCAGCAACTCCTGAAGCAAGTATCAGGGCCATCTGGTTCGATCCTGCAAGTGTGTCATCCCCGAACAGTTTCACATTGAAGGATAAAAGCAAGATCAGGAACAGCAACGGTATGAATGACTGAAATAATGTGGGTGTCTTGGTTCCGTTTTTCATAAATTTCCTGACAGTTAATATGCGTCTTTGCTTGCCTTGCTTTTGTCCGGGAATTGCAGGAAGGATGGGGAGATCAGCTTTTTTTGCCCTGCAGTTTTTGGAATAGTTTTTTAAATGGATTCACGGCTTCACCCTCCTCCCCGTAGTACCCATGGTAGTGGCCGTAGCCATAACCGTAGCCGTAGCCGTAGCCGTAACCGTAACCATAACCGTAGCCATAACCGTAATACCCCTTGAGTTTGATGTCATTGATGAGGATCCCGATGCGTTTCAGTTTTATTTTGGTGTACAGGTCGTCAATCAGTTGAACAACGTTCTTGCTTGAGTAGTTCTGGCGGACCACTAGAATATTGGCGTCAGCCAGGTGTGCCAGCAAAATGGGATCGGTAACAATGGCCACCGGAGGCGTGTCCAGGACAATATAGTCGAATTCTTTTCGGGCCTGTTCAATAAAAAGCTTCATCTGGCCGGTCTCAATCAGCTCTGCCGGATTGGGGGGCACCGGACCTGATGGTGCAACGAAAAGGTTTTTAATTTCGCTTGGGACCACGATCTCTTCAAAACTGTTTTTATTGATCAGGAAGGTGCTGATACCCTGCTCATTATTGATATTCAGGTCTTTATGTATCTTTGGTTTGCGCAGGTCCAGGCCAACAAGAAGGGTTTTATTGCCGGACATGGCAAAGATGGCGGCAATGTTCATGGCACAAAAGGTCTTCCCTTCACCCGAGATGGTGGAAGAAACCAAAACCACCTTCACATCTTCCTTGGCCGATAAATACTGTATATTGGTCCGCAGGCTCCTGAAGGATTCCGCAATACTGGACTTGGGGTTTGAAAAGACCGGGATCTCACTCTCGGCATGGTTGTGCCCGATCCCGCCCAGGATGGGGGTTTTGGTCTGGTCCTCAATGTCTTTTTTATCCAGGATCTTATTGTTGAAAAAATCCAGAAGAAGGATAATAACAATGGGCATCATCAGACCAACCACCAGGGCAACCATGTAATTGAGTGAGTTCTTTGGGCTTACCTTTACTGCATTATCCGCACGGGCATCATCCAGGCCCCTGTTGTCGGGAATATTGGATGCCTGGGCAATTCCGGCCTCGGCGCGCTTCTGCAACAGATAATTAAAGATATCATTTCTGACATTGAATATCCGCTGAAACCTGATCAGTTGTTGCTCCGTAACGGGCAGGCTTCGAAGCTGGCTTTCCGTTTCCTCAATCTTATTTTCAATCTCCCTCAATGTGATGTTTGTGGAATAGATCAGGCTGGTTACATTTTCAATAAGTTCTTCCATGGCCGCATTGATCTGTGTGTTGATCAGTTCCAGGGAAATATTGCTTTCAGTGACGGTGAATTGCAGTTGCGTTTTGTCGGTGTTGAGCTGGGACAGCCGGCCTAAGGTTCCGGTGAGCACCGGATCTGAGATCCCCATGATGGAAGGCGCCACCACATCTGTAAAACTGCTTTTGCTCTTGACATAATCCAACAGGTAATTATAATACTTGAGGCTGATGTCGAGACTGGTTTTATCGGCCTGGTAGTTCCCCAGTACTTCAAAGATGGCCTTTCCTTCATTGCTGATATCCAGGACCTGTTCATTGGTCCGGAATTCGGCCAGTTGTTCAGCGGCCAGACTCAGGTCAAGCCTGAGACTGTCCAGTTGTTCATCGATGAAATTGATGGTATTTTTGGCAGTTTCGTTCTTTCTTTCCAGTCCTGAATTGATGTAAACATCTCCCAGCATATTCAGATAATCGGCCTGCTGCTGGGCCACAAAGCCCTGGGTGGAGAGGATCAGGATGGACCCTTTTTTATCATTCACCGTAATGGCCAGCTTATTCTTGTACAGGTTGGTCAGGTTGTTCAGGTCATTGATGATGAAGTAATACTTATTCGAGGCTTTTTCCCTGGGCGTAAACTTTTCAGGATCCCTGAGGTCCAGTTTAAACCGGAATGATTCATTTTCGAACCATTCCCCGAACTTCATTTCCCTGTGGATGTCCATTTCCTCGTCGATATCCAGCGTGAAAGCGGATTTGGAGAGCAGTGTGACATAAACCGGATACCCGCGCCGTTGCACGTGTCCCGTATCCCTGGTCACCACAAAGGGGGAACGGTTGTAGAGTTTGGATTCCTTAAAGCCGCGACGGCCCACATTGATATAGGTGATCTCAAAATCGGGCAGGCTGTCCAGGGTCTCCCGGGCCATTTTATAGGATTGCAGAATGCCGATCTCGTTCTGCACATTTTTCCGGCTGCGGAACATTTCCATACCCTCGATCATTTGCTCGGCCCCTGACAGGCCCTTGCCTTTTTCATCGTCCCTGACGATGATGGTGGAGGTGACGCTGTAGATGGGTTCGGAATAGCGGTTTACCAGGTAAGCCACGGTGATGGTTGCAAACAGGGAGATGGCAAACCAGTACCAGTTTCCCAGTATCCGCATCAGGAATTTTTTTATGTCGATGTTTTCTTCCTGGAAGTATATATTTTCAGTAGGTTCCATGCATTATTTTGTCACAAAGGTCATTATCAGGATCAGGGTTGATAAGGAGGCCAGGAAAAGGGTCATGGTCGGGATGTTCACCCTGAATATTTTGCTGCCGATGGGCTGGATATAGACGATATCATTGGGAAGCAGAAAAAATGCCTCCGAGGTTAAAATGTCCTTGTCGGTCAGATCCATCCTGAAGGTTTTTGTGGCATCCTTTGTGGGCCTGATCACCAGCACTTTCTTCCGGTCTGCATAGTCAGTGAGGTCCCCGGCTGCACTGAGGGCCTCAAACACCGTGAGTTGGTTGTTGTAATTATAGTACCTGCCAGGACTTGCTACTTCTCCAAGAACCGAGTATTTAAAGCTGATGAGTTTGACGATAACCGTGGAGTTGCGTATGGACTCATCCACTTTAGCCTGGATGATCTTCTGGGCCTCTTCAACCGTTTCCCCCATGATGTAAACCTCTCCGATGTAGGGGACATTCACATAGCCGGAATCATTTATGGAATAGCCATACAGGTACAGGCTGATCTCATTCTGGAACAGGTTTTGAGAATACCGGGTTGAGAAGGTATTGATCTGGTCGTTGATTTCCTCATTCACACTCATTACCCTGATATACAGGATGTCCTGGTTCTGTATCCGGTATTCAACGGGCTGTTTGTAATAGACCGTGCCGTCCGGTATGGAATCGACATTTTGCAGGTAGACGAGCTGCTTTTTCGTGGTGCAACCGGAAAACAGGACCATCAGAACAAGGGTGACTCCGGTCAGTCGTTTAACTGTACAAGCCATTTTTCTCAGCATAATGCAAATATAGAATAAAGCAGGGCATTCAAAAATATTTTTTTTCCTTTTCTCGTTGTTACAGTGAAGATTATTGAAGAGTAGCAGGGATGATGTACGGGAATCTGGTACTTTCCTGAAAAACTTTATGCCGGTTTAAGAAAAATATATAATTTGCATACAAATACGGATGGATGTCGCTTGATTTTGATTTCTTCACAATAGACCCTACGCATACTGAACCTGCCAGGGGACGGGTTCTGGTATCGGAACCCTTCCTGGGGGATGAGTATTTTAAACGCTCGGTGGTGTTCCTGACCGAGCATAACGAAGATGGTACGGTAGGTTTTGTGATCAATAAGCCCATCAATCTGAAAGTAAGTGAAGTGATCAGGGACTTCCCGGAAGTGGATTCGGAAGTGGCTCTTGGGGGGCCGGTGGCAACCAACACCGTCCATTATATCCACACTCTGGGAGACATGGTCCCGGATTCGGTGCAGGTTTTCAGGAACATTTACTGGGGGGGCGACTTTGAAGTTTTGAAAAACCTTATCGGTTCCGGAATGGTGAAAGGCAAAGACATCCGCTTTTTTATCGGCTATTCCGGTTGGGCACCCAAACAACTAGAGCATGAGATCTCGGAGAACTCATGGGTGATCACCCGTCTGGAGCCGCAAATGGTAATGGAGAATTGCAGTTCCGGAAGCTGGAAGGAAGCCCTGAAACTTCTTGGAAAAAAATACCGCTTGTGGACAAACTTCCCTGAAAAACCGGATTTGAATTAGTGGAAGGGGGAGAGGCGAATGGGCGACCTGGCGAGAGGGCGACCTGGCGAATGGGCGCAGGGCACATCCGCCTTCCGGTTTTGTCACAGATTTTGCAATCCATCGCACCATCCCCGCACCGGGCAAAATCTCCGCCAAAACCTGCTTGTTGCGATGCCCGGACCCCCGGGTTGAAACCCGGGGTTATTCACATGCAACCACTTCGCGGTTGTTTTACTCCACTACTGCAAAGGATTGAACCTGGGTTTGATTGCCGGCCGCATCCAGCCCCATCGGGGCGGAAGGTAATAGCCCCGGGGGACCGAACGTTGAGAATTTGT
>CAYOFK010000043.1:0-7309 GCA_964403185.1 uncultured Rikenellaceae bacterium
ATTACAGGGGGAAGTACCTCTTTCTGGGATTTGTGTCTTCTAAAAGTTATTCCAGTGCGGTGCAACTCCCTTTATTATTCAATATGGCTGACACCTTCACTGAACAACTTTCAGTTGTGACAATTTCTGTTGAACCGGATATTGAGACCTTCCGGCAGGTCCTGGATGCGAAAAACTATCCCTGGGATTTTTTGTATTATGGAGGCACAACTTCAGTGTTGGAGGCATACAATGTTCGTGCTTTTCCAAGTTTCTTTCTGATTGATAGAGAAGGGAAGCTTGTGTGGCCGTTTGATCCTGGTCCGGCCACCGGATTTGAGGAGAGATTTTTAAAACTTATTGAATCGCAGGACTAGAAGTTAAAGAGGTTTTGTGTCTGCAGGAGATCCACAATTGAAAGATAGGTGTTACCAAGGATGATGTTCAACTCTTCAGGATTAAACCAAACTGCTTCGGTAATTTCCTCATTCTTTTCAGGTTCCGGTTCTTTACTGCCGGATGTTTCCATCTTATACCAGCTGATTTTTTTTAGAATATGCCGGCGGTCCAGCTGGTAAATATGATAGGTGTCCTGAAGAAATCCATTGATCTTCAGATCAGAGATCCCGGTTTCTTCAGAAACTTCCCTGATTCCGGCTTCTTCCGGAGTTTCCTGATCTTCGATCTTTCCTTTTGGCAGATCCCATTTACCACGGCGTTTAATAAACAGGAGTTTGTTTTTTTGATTGGTAACAAGGCCGCCGGAGGCTTCCACAACAGTAAAACACTCCTTGAAACCGGAAAATGCGTGATCCAGGTCGTTATGGAAAATGAACAGTTTCTTAATTTTGGTAATGAGGGCAAACAATTTTAACAGATCCGACAGTTCTGCCGGGTCAAAATATTTGTAAAATAATCCGTAATTATTGATGAAATGAGTTGTGAAATCCTCAGTGATGTATATGGTACGATCTTGATAAAAAACTTTATACATTTGTTGTATGAAAGAAGATGCAAAAAAGATTGCGGACTATTTACTGCAAATTAAGGCAATAAAATTAGATCCTGCAAACCCCTTTACCTGGGCCTCAGGATGGAGATCTCCCATCTATTGTGACAACAGAAAAACCTTGTCATTCCCGGATGTCAGGACTTTTATTCAGGAATATTTTACGGAAATTATTCGTTATAAATATCCAGATGTTGAGGTTGTTGCAGGTGTAGCTACAGGGGCCATCGCCATTGGTGCCCTGGTGGCGGATGCAATGAATCTGCCCTTTGTTTATGTCCGGTCAAAACCCAAGGGACATGGCCTGGGAAACCGGGTGGAAGGAACCGTGAATCCCGGACAGAAAGTGGTGGTGGTTGAGGACCTGATCTCTACCGGAGGCAGCAGTCTGAGTGCGGTAACTGCTTTGCGGGAATCAAAATGTAATGTGCTGGGTATGGTGGCCATTTTCTCATATGAGTTCCGGGTGGCAGCGAATAATTTTAAGAATTCAGGTTGTGAACTCACCACACTGAGCAATTATTCCACCCTGATTCAGCGTGCATCTGAGAAAGGCCTGGTTACTCAGGATCAGATGGATACACTTTCAGCCTGGAGGAGAGACCCGGGGAACTGGGACCCTTCATCGAACAATTAATCTTTTGATAATGACCAAATATGAAAGCAGGATTGGAAAGATCCAATCCTCGGATAAAAAAGCATACACCTTTCTGTCTGATTTTAATAATTTTAAACAGTTCATCCCCGGGGAGCAGGTAAAAGACTGGGAGTCAGATGAGAATAGTTGCTCATTTACTATCGGGGGAATGGGCGGAGTGGGACTGAAGATCATTGAAAAAACACCGCATGATATGATCAGAATTACCGGGAATGGAATGGTAGAGTTTTTTATGTGGATCCAGCTAAAGAGTCTGGCTGAGGATGATACCCGCGTAAAAATTACCATGAAAGCAGATTTGAATCCCATGATGGAAATGGTGGCCGCAAAACCACTAAAAAACTTTCTGAATTTGATGGTTGATTATATTGAGAAGTTTGATTTTAATTCACATGTGAAAGCGGTTGATTAAAGGTAAACAACCTCCTTGAATCCAAAACTTTTAAGATCTCCGTTCCTTTTTTCAATTAATAGTTCACCCGTTTTTTCAACACCAAGAATCTTTCCTTTAAACCGTTTACCCTGACTTTCAAAATCAGAAAACAGATGCGATCTGTACAGACTGCCATTGTAAATTGAATCAATGTTTTGAAACCGCCCTTCCTTAAGCATCAGGTAATGCGTGTCAATGATTTTGCATAAGAGCTTCAATGCACTCATAAGATCGATTTCCATTCCGGTTGTGTTGATCAGGGCGGTTGGATTGGGCAGATCCTCAGGAAAACTGGTCTGGTTCAGGTTCACCCCAATTCCGGCTATGGAGTATATAAGGGTAGTGCCAGTAAAAGAATTTTCAATGAGTATACCTGCTATTTTGTCATCCCTGACATAAAGATCGTTTGGCCATTTTATGCACACTTCATCCGAATACAATTCCAGAAACTTCAGAACTCCCAGTGCCAGCATTTTTGAGAGATAGAACTGGTCCTCAGGTCGTAAAAAGGAAGGCCTGAGTATGATGCTGAAAGTCAGATTTTTACCTGCCTCGCTTTCCCAGGTGGTTCCGCCTTCACCGCACCCGGCGTACTGATCATATGCCAGAATTACGGTACCCTCATTTGGATACTGATCCCTGATAATGTTTTCAGCATGCTCATTGGTGGAAGCGATCTTATCGAGTTCAATAATGGTATGTCCAATCATCTGAGCATAAATTAGTGATATTTTAAACAGGAACTGACAAGAATTGTATATAAACAGCTTTCTTCAAACGTGGCACCCTAATTGATGGGTATATGTGCAAACAAATTTACACTTTTTAATGCTTCACGTAAATCATTTTAATTCATTACTTTTGTGCATAATATAAGTTGAATGAACGGTAAGAAAAACGCTCAGACTGATCGTTTATTGGATTCGGTGATAGAAGGGATTATAAGGAAAAAGGGAAGACAAGTTACAACCCTTTTCCTGGAAAATATTGAAAATGCCATTTGCAGCTACTTTGTAATCACACATGGAGACTCAACCACCCAAACCGGGGCCATCGGCGAATCTGTGGAGGAAGTGGTGAAAGAGCATTTGAATGAGAAGCCACTGCACCGTGAAGGATATCAGAACGCACATTGGATTTTGCTTGACTATGGAGATGTTATTGTTCATATTTTCCAGGAATCGTTCAGGGAACTCTACAATCTTGAGGATCTTTGGGCAGATGCAGAATCAAAATTGATTGAAGAAGCCGTTTAGCTGAGGAAAACATGGATAAAAAGGATAAACAAAATATTAATCCACTGAAGGGGCTGAAAGATAAAAAGTCTAATGGTCCAAAATTCAGTATTTACTGGATTTATGGCATACTGGCTGTGGGATTCATCCTGGTGAATATATTTTTTAGTGGAACCGGGTCAAATAAGATTGACTGGCAACGGTTCGAACGGGAAATGGTTCAGAATCACGATGTTGAAAAGTTAATTGTGGTGAACAAGGAAATCGCCCAGGTGTACCTGAAACCTGATAGCTGGGAGACGGGGCGATACGACGATCTGCAGCCCAAAGGACTGGGTTCATGGTCTGAAGCAACCCCTCAATGCTATTTTAATATAGGATCGCTTGACAAATTTGAGGAAAAACTGAATAAAGTTCAGGAAAAATATAATTATACAGATCAGGAACGCATCAATATATCCTATGAAACAAAAAAGAATTTTCTTGGCGATATCCTGAATTGGATCCTGCCATTGATTATTTTAGTGGCGATCTGGTTGTTTATTTTTAAAAGGATGGGTGGCGGTTCGGGCGCGGGAGCTGGCAGCAATATTTTTAATATTGGCAAATCCAAAGCCCGGGTATTTGATAAGGATACCACAGTAAAAGTTGATTTTAAGGATGTGGCCGGCCTTGCAGAAGCCAAAATGGAGATCAGGGAAATTGTTGATTTTCTTAAGAATCCGAAAAAATATACTGACCTGGGAGGTAAGATTCCAAAGGGAGCATTATTAGTAGGCCTGCCGGGCACAGGTAAAACACTCCTTGCTAAAGCAGTTGCCGGTGAGGCCAATGTACCTTTCTTCAGTATTTCAGGATCCGACTTTGTGGAAATGTTTGTCGGAGTTGGCGCTTCAAGAGTCAGAGATCTATTTAAACAGGCAAAGGAAAAAGCGCCGTGCATTGTTTTTATTGATGAAATTGATGCCGTAGGACGCGCCAGGGGAAGAAATCCTAACTTTGGTGCAAATGATGAGCGTGAGAATACCTTGAACCAGTTGCTTACTGAAATGGATGGCTTTGATAGTAATGTTGGCGTCATCATCCTGGCAGCAACAAACAGGGCGGATGTATTGGATAAAGCCCTGTTGCGGGCCGGAAGATTTGACAGGCAAATACATGTTGAACTTCCTGACCTGAATGAACGGAAAGAGATATTCAAAGTGCATCTCAGGCCTTTGAAAATCGATAAAAGTCTTGATATTGACTTCCTTTCCAAACAAACGCCGGGATTTTCCGGAGCTGATATTGCCAATGTTTGTAATGAAGCGGCATTGGTGGCAGCCCGGAAAAATAAAAAGAAAGTTGAAAGGCAGGATTTTCTTGATGCAGTTGATCGCATCGTCGGTGGATTGGAACGCAAGAATAAAATCATCACCCCAAAGGAGAAAAAAACCATTGCATACCACGAAGCCGGACATGCCACGGTAAGCTGGCTGCTTGAACATGCAAATCCGCTCGTGAAGGTTACTATCATTCCCAGAGGAAAATCCCTTGGAGCTGCCTGGTATCTGCCGGAAGAAAGACAAATTACCACCACTGATCAGTTACTGGATGAACTGTGTGCTGCCCTCGGTGGCCGTGCTTCAGAGGAATTGACCTTTGGAATTGTGTCAACGGGAGCCTTAAATGACCTGGAAAAAGTAACCAAGCAAGCCTATGCCATGGTGGGTTATTTTGGAATGAGCGAAAAGATTGGGAATTTAAGTTTTTATGATTCAACGGGACAATCTGAGTTTAGCTTTAACAAACCCTATAGCGAAAAAACAGCACAGGTTATAGATGATGAAGTGAAAGCCATTATTGATCATGCTTTTGAAAGAGCAAAAAAGGTGCTGCGGGAAAACAGAAAGGGCCTTGAGGAATTGGCAGGCCTGCTCCTGGAAAAAGAAGTGATCTTTAGTGAAGACCTGGTGCGGATATTCGGAAAAAGAAAGAACCAGTCCGGGTCAGAGATTGAATCTGATACCCCTGCTCAAAATTCAGAGAAAAAAAAGGTCGTGAATACCAAAACCATTCAAAGGAAATCAAAAGCACGGACATCAGGCAACTGATGGAGTTTTCCGGTTCTGTCAAACAGGAAGAGTAAGCTGAAAGTATCGTAAAACACAACGCATTGATCCAAATACTTTGAAAAGTTTTACCACTCGTACGATTACAGGATTCCTGATCGTTTTGATTATTATTACAGCGGTCTTTTTTAGCAGTCTCACTTTTGCAATCCTGTTCCTGATCTTTCTGGTGGCAGCGCTTTATGAATTCTATAGCATGCTGAAAAGGGGAAAGATACATCCCCAGACTATTTACGGCATTTCATTCGGCGCTATTTTTTTTATCATGTGTTTCCTGAATGCAGTCGGATTTCTCGAAGCACGATTTTTATTTTTGATATTACCACTGCTTTCTTTTGTTTTTATAGCGGAACTGTTCTACAGGGAAAACAGGCCCTTTCATAACATCGCTTTCACTATACTTGGACTGGTTTATATTGCCCTGCCTATTTCCCTGTTTAATTATATTGTTTTTCAAACTACAGACAGTCTGTATCTCCAGGAAAGCGAAAACATGGATATTGTAAATTTTATTTTCCAACCCGACCATAAAGTTGAATATTCATACCAGATCCTGCTTGGCTTTTTCTTCCTTCACTGGATCAATGATACCGGGGCTTATTTATTTGGAATGGTGCTCGGCAAACATAAACTGTTGAAGCGGATCTCACCAAAAAAAACCTGGGAGGGATTTTTGGGCGGCGCCGTATTTGCACTTATTACCGGCTACCTCCTCTCCAGGTACTTCCAGGCTTTGAACCTGGGCAACTGGCTTGTAATTACATTTATTGTGATCTTTTTCGGAACCCTTGGCGACCTGGTTGAATCCATGCTTAAAAGATATCTGGGACTTAAAGACTCCGGATCGCTTTTGCCTGGTCATGGCGGCCTGCTTGACAGGTTTGACGGGATACTTCTTTCTGCACCAATAGTTTTTGTTTTTCTGCAGATGATTTATTAAAAGTTTCTATTTTAGTGGAATTTTAATGATATGGGTATTCATCGCGAAGGCTATCGGACAATTTTTCTGGTATTGCTCCTGCTCGGACTGGTAAATATTGTCCTGGTTCCACGGCACCATGGCTGGTTTTTATCCGGTTTTCATATAGCGAGTGCTTTGTTCTTCATCCTGATCCTCCTCTTTTTCAGGAAACCGGTACGGAAAGCTGAAATTCTGGAGGATGCCATATATGCGCCGGCAGATGGTTCTATCGTTGCCATTGAGGAAGTGTTTGAAGACCTGTACTTTAAGGAGAAAAGGATCCAGGTCTCAATTTTCATGTCTCCGCTTAATTTGCATGTGAATTTCTGTCCAATCTCCGGGATCGTGGAGATGGTACAACACGATCCCGGTTCATACATCGTTGCCTGGCATCCGAAATCATCACAGGAAAACGAAAGAACCTCCACCGTGATCAAACAAAAAAACGGCAACGCCCTTCTTGTCAGACAGATCGCAGGTGCCGTTGCACGAAGAATCGTGACTTATCCCGGGCCCGGAACAGAAGTAACGCAGGGAGAGGAACTTGGATTTATAAAGTTCGGGTCGAGAGTGGACCTTTTTTTACCTGTAGATTTTGACCTTCAGGTAGCTCTGGATCAGAAGGTTAAGGGCAATATAACAACCCTTGGGTTCTGGCAGTCCTGATATCTTCACAGTTTTTTTGAATTGAAAATTGAGGTTTGGAAGTTGTTTGGAATTTGAAATTTCTGCGGGTTGTAAAAAACCGCTAAGAAAAACCGCTAAGCGCTTTAGAAGCGCTAAGCGGCTAAGATTCAAGAGAACACTCCAAAGCCGGTTTTTTCAGGAACATACATTAAGAAATTTCTGCGGGTTGTAAAAAACCGCTAAGAAAAACCGCTAAGCGCTTTAGAAGCGCTAAGCGGCTAAGATTCAAGAGAACA
>CAYOFK010000043.1:7409-9819 GCA_964403185.1 uncultured Rikenellaceae bacterium
TACATTAAGAAATTTCTGCGGGTTGTAAAAAACCGCCAAGAAAAACCGCTAAGCGGTTAGTTACTCCAATGGCTTACTGCTAATGTAAGTGTACCCTTTTTCTTCAACCATATTTTTCAGATCTTCAATTTTAACCTTTGATTTATCAAAGTTCACAATGGCATTTGAATCTGCATGTGAAGCCGTGACTTCAAAGACGCCGGGTATGCTTTCCAATCCAGTGGTGATGGTGTTTTCGCACCCGCCACAGGTCATGCCCTCTATCCTGAGTTCTACTGAGACCCTGTTCCCGGCAATTACTTCTGCTTGTTCCTGGCTTGATCCGGTATTTTCACCAGAATTCTTTTTATTCTGGCAGGCAAACAGAAAGGCAGCGAAAAGAAGGAGGATGATTACTTTTTTCATTTTATTGAAGTTTAAGTTTTAAAACCTAAATATAACCAATTTTCATGGAAAACAGGCAGGTTGGCAGCAGGTTACGCCAGTAGTGCATCATAGTTATCATCACGGGTGTAATGCTTTAGGCAAAAAAATTTAATATTCCCCATTGAATTCATTATTTTTATCCTAGTTAAAATCCCTCATGAAAGGTTCCCTGAGATACTTCTTCATAGGTCTGGCAATTATAATTTCAGTCCTTGGCCTGTGGTATTTTAAACACATTGTAGCCTATATATTAATTGCTGCGGTCATCTCCCTGGTAGGCAGTCCCATTGTTGATTTCCTGAGGCGCATAAAAATCAGGAGGATAAGGTTGCCCAATGCCTTATGTGCCGCACTGGCCCTGATTCTTGTGTGGGCAGCCATCACCGGGTTCTTTTTGTTTTTCATCCCCCTGATCGTTAGTCAGGGACAGGAATTATCAAACATTGATATTGATACAATCAGGAACAGCCTGGTAACACCTTTTCAAAAACTTTCAGACCTGTTTGAGCGCATGAAATCCGACCCGGCAGATGCCATTAGCCTTGAGGAATATATTGAAAATAAACTTTTTTCAGTTCTGAACATATCTTTTTTATCAAATACCATTTCGGACGTGCTGAATGTATTGGGAAACCTGTTTATTGCTTTCTTTTCCATATCCTTCATTTCATTTTTCTTTTTGAAGGAAAAAAATCTTTTTGGTGAAGGTATCATGCTTCTGGTTCCCACCAGGTATGAAGAAAAATTTCAGCATTTTCTGAATTCCACCAAGACACTTTTAACCAGGTACTTTGCAGGAATTCTTCTTCAGATCACCGGAATCACCATTTTTAATACTGTGGGACTCCTCATCCTTGGATTAAACTTTCAGTTAGCTGCGGTTATTGGTCTGATCACGGGTGTGATGAATGTGATACCTTATGTCGGGCCCATAATAGGCGCACTTCTGGGGCTTTTTATCGGTTCTGTAAACCATCTTTATCTGGATTTTCATGCCGGGATCCTTCCTTTGCTCGGGAAAATGACCCTTGTATTCGCAATTACTCAAATTATAGATAACATCCTTTTTCAGCCGGTGATTTATGGAACCTCTGTGAAAGCACATCCCCTGGAGATATTCCTGGTTTTACTGATAGCAGGCAGCCTTGCCGGGATTGTCGGAATGGTGCTGGCCATTCCGACATATACGGTTGTCAGAGTGTTTGCAAGGGAATTTTTCGACCAGTTCAAAATTGTAAAACGCATTACAGAGAAAATAGGAAAATAAAGTATGAGACAATTGATCATTTCCATAGTATTATTCCAGGCAGGCATGCAGTTGGGACTGGGGCAGGTCAATGCGGAATTTCAAATTGATACAAGCTCGGTGAAATCGTTCCAGGTTCGTTTAACCAGCCGGTACGTTCTGGCAGATACAATGAATCATACCTTCCTGTGGGATTTTGGGGACGGCGCCACCTCTGGTTTGCCAAATGTTGATTATTTATACAACCGGAAGGGTACGTACCGCATAAGCTTTACCGTATCAGATGGATCTTTCTCAGATATGACCTCACACACAGTACATATAAATACTGTTGTAGAGGTTCCCAATGTGTTTACACCAAATAATGATGGCTTTAATGATCTGCTGGTTTTCAGAACGAACGGAAAAGATCTTTATTCAGTAGAAATTTACAGCAGGACCGGATCTCTTGTATTCAGGCAGTCGGCTTATACAATATCCTGGGATGGGAAAAATCCTTCAGGAGAAGATGTGTATCCCGGAGTGTATTATTATGTTATTCAATATGAGGGCAAGTATATCAGTAACGGATTCTTCCACCTCATCAGGTAGGTCAGGAAAGTCTTCACTCATTCATTAGATCAGGCAGTTAAAAAGGAAACCCCTGAGCATAAAACCTGCTGAATGTTTCAGTTGCAAGCAGTATTTTTCAATTGGATGAATTGATGTTTATTTTTCTTATTATTTTTAGCACTGAGT
>CAYOFK010000043.1:9919-17977 GCA_964403185.1 uncultured Rikenellaceae bacterium
ATGGACACAACATGAATGCAGCCGAAATAAAAAGAGGTGAGCGTTTGTTTTATGGATTGGTTTATGACAGGCCCGAGGTTCCTGCTTGTGTCAATTGTCACAATACTGTTGAGATTGACACACTCAACTGGAACCCTTCTGCATATGAAATTGCATTGAAATTTGAAAACAAAGACCTGGCTGCTTTTCAGAATGCTGTTTTGAATCCTGCGACTCCTACCATGAAGACTGTTCATGCCGGCAATTTCTTTACAAAAGAGGAAATAGCTACGGTAAAGGGTTTCCTTGATCATTTTGCCCGCACAGGCCTGACTCCAAAAAAACCTGTACTGACCAATGCGATTCTGTTTGTCCTTTTGAACCTGGTGGTCATTTTTGCTTTGATAGATGTATTTTTTACATGGAAAATTAAATCAAAGATGATTCATGTTATTGTGATACTGCTGGCCTCGGCCGGCCTGATAAAATTGGTTTCATCGGCTGCCATAAGCCTGGGAAGGTCTGAAAACTATGAACCCGACCAACCCATTACATTCTCCCATAAGGTACATGCAACTGATAATAAGATTGATTGTTTGTATTGTCACACCACCGTAGAATACTCAAAATCAGCAAGCATCCCCTCTGCCAATATCTGTATGAATTGCCATATTCTGGTTGCCGAGGGTGCCAAATCAGGCCGGTATGAGATCGACAAAATAAAAAAAGCGTACAATGAAAAAACTCCCGTTGAGTGGATCCGTGTACACAATCTGCCAGATCATGTGTTCTTCAGCCATGCTCAGCATGTGGGTGCAGGGCAGTTGGATTGTGCCGAATGTCATGGAGATGTTGGGGAGATGCACATTATTAAGCAGGTTGAGGACCTTTCAATGGGATGGTGCATGGATTGCCACAGGACCAGAGAGGTAAATTTTGCAGGGAATGCCTATTACAAAGACTACCTGAAGTTGCACGATGAGCTGCTTAAGGCTAAGAAGAACTCAGTTACGGTTGAAGATATTGGCGGTACCGATTGCATGAAATGTCACTACTAATTAAAAAGGGGTATGGTTTTTAAATACCTGATCATTTATGAAGAAATACTGGAAAAGTCCTGAGGAATTGAAATTTGGCCCGGATCTGAAACAGGAGCCAAAAACTGAAATGGACCACAGGAATGCGGTTATTGATCTGTTACAGAATTCGAATTCTGAAAACGGAACTACAAGGCGGGATTTTCTGAAGGTATGGGGCTACAGTCTGACGGCTGCCACAATTGTTGCAAGTTGTGAACGGCCGGTCCAGAAAACCATACCCTACCTGATAAAACCCGAGGAGGTGATCCCGGGTGAAGCATCCCATTATGCTTCAAGCTTTTTCAACGGCAGCGAGTATGCCAGCATCCTGGTTAAAACAAGAGATGGCAGACCCATAAAAATTGAAGGGAACGACCTTTCACCATTCTCCAAAGGTAAAGCTTCTGCTACGGTTCAGGCTTCGGTGTTAAGTCTTTATGATGATGCACGGTACAGGGGACCGGAGAAAAATTCCAAACCCCTTTCCTGGGAAGAAATGGATGCAGAAGTAATATTAAAGCTGGAGGAGATAACAAATCGGGGAGGGAAGATCGTATTGCTGACAGGGACCATCATCAGCCCCTCAACTTCTGAAACCATAGCCCTTTTTCAGAAAAAATATCCCTCGGTTCAGTGGATCCAGTATGACCCGGTTTCTTTTTCAGGAATGCTCCATGCAAATGAGAAGGCCTTTGGTAAAAAAGTCATCCCTGACTACAGGTTTGGAAAGGCCGGCTGTATTGTGAGTTTTGGAGCAGATTTTTTGGGCACATGGCTGGCTCCTGTGTATTTTACCAGAGGGTATTCCAAAAGAAGAAAACTTCTTGATGGGAGCAAAGAAATGTCCAGGCACATCCATTTTGAATCAGGCATGTCGGTTACCGGTTCTAATGCCGATCACCGGTTTCCAATCAATCCGGCTGAGGAACACACGATTCTGGCAAATCTTTACAACCAACTGGCCGGAAACGCGGGTGTGCCGGCAATAAACACCGGAACACCTGCCGCAGTAATTGATGATATTGCCAGGGAACTGTTGAAACATAAAAGCACGTCCCTGGTAGTGTCAGGCTCAAATGATGAAAACATACAGTTACTCGTAAATAAGATCAATCTGATTCTTGAAAATTACGGAACAACCATAGATCTGGATAACCATCTTAATCTGAGAAAAGGCAGCGATCCTGAGATGAAGATATTTCTTGAGGAACTGAATTCCGGAAAGATTGACGGTGTGATCTTCTATAATACCGACCCGCTATATAATCTGCCTGAATCCGGCCGGTTTCTTTCAGGACTGGAAAAGTGCGGATTTACCCTGTCGATGAATACTGCACCGGATGAGACCTCCACAAAAGCCGGTTATAGTTGCCCCGATAACCATTACCTTGAATCCTGGAATGATGCGGAGTTCCGGACAGGGAGTTTCAGTCTGGCCCAACCTGCCATTCACCCCCTTTTCAATACACGGCAGGCTCAGGACAGTCTGTTAACATGGGCCGGATTTGAAGGGAATTATTATGACTTCATCAAAACCTTCTGGGAGTCAAACATCTATAACAAACAGAAAGATGCCGGAACTTTTGAAAAGTTTTGGATGAAAGCGCTGCAGGATGGTGTTCATAACCCTGGCTCCAAAAACCGGAAAACCACCCCAGAATGGTTGGCAGGCATGTTTTTTAACAAGCCTGATTCTGATTCAGGTACCGGGCTGAGGATGTGCTTCTATGAGAAGATCTCAGTACGGGACGGACAGGGAGCAAATAACCCATGGCTTCAGGAAATGCCGGATCCCATTTCAAAAGCATGCTGGGATAATTATCTGTGCATTTCCCCGCAACTTGCAGAAAATGAGAAGCTGGAGAATGAAGATGTAGTCAGGGTAAACGGAATGGAATTGCCGGTATTTGTTCAACCGGGTCAGGCGGAGGGCACTGTATCGGTAGCGCTTGGATATGGCAGAACCAATTCAGGGAGGGTTGCCAGCGGAACAGGGGTAAACATATTCCCGGCAGTATCATGGGATGGAGATAACAGGCAATACTGGAGGGATGGAGTGGTTCTGGAGAAAACAGGGAGAAAATATAAACTGGCCCTCACACAGACGCATCATTCAATGGAAGGCCGGCCTATAGTAAAAGAAACCACTCTTGAAGAGTACCTGCACACTCCGGAGGAGGGTCATGAGGAGGGGAAACGTGAATATAAAACGCTGTATAAAGACGTGAAGTTTGACGGGCACCACTGGGGTCTGGCCATAAACTTAAATGCTTGTACGGCTTGTGGCGCCTGCATTCTGGCCTGTCAGGCTGAAAACAACATACCGGTGGTTGGGAAAGAGGAAGTCCGGAAAAGACGCATCCTCCACTGGATCAGGATTGACCGCTACTATGCAGATGAACCTGAAAATCCATCAGTGGTTCATCAACCGGTAATGTGTATGCATTGTGACAATGCCCCCTGTGAAAATGTATGCCCGGTTTCAGCCACCATGCATAGTAATGAAGGTTTAAACCAGGTTGCCTATAACCGTTGTATCGGAACCAAGTATTGCATTAATAACTGTCCCTACAGGGTACGGAGGTTTAACTGGTTTAAGTATGCCGGCAATGACAAATTTGACTATCAGCAGAATTCTGATCTTGGCAGGCTGGTACTTAATCCTGATGTTGTGGTGCGTGGAAGGGGAGTGGTTGAAAAATGTTCATTTTGTGTGCAAAGGATACAGGATAAAAAGCTTAAGGCCAAGCTCGAAAACAGGACGCTGGAAGATGGGGAGATCCAGACGGCCTGTACGCAGACCTGTCCCTCGGAAGCGCTTGTGTTTGGAGACTTGAATGATCCTGAAAGCAAGGTTTCGAGGATGTTTGAAAACAACCGGAATTATTTTCTGCTGGAGGAATTGCATATACTGCCATCTGTTGGGTACCTTAAAAAAGTGAGAAATTCAGGGAAGAATGCAGGTGGCCCGACAAGTCATGTATAATAAGTGAATAAGGAAAAACCGGATAAAATAAGTATATGTATAAAACTGAGGTTAGAGGCTTATTGATAGAGGGGGGTAAAACCCTGGGGAATGTAACCACTGATATTATGAATCCCCTGGATACCAAAGCGGCACCCTGGTGGAGAATCGCCCTGGTTGTGGCAATCCTGATGAGTATCTGGGGGCTGTATTCCATCTATATTACTGTTACTGTCGGGATTGGAACCTGGGGTGTTAACAACACAGTTGGCTGGGGCTGGGCCATCATCAATTTTGTGTGGTGGATTGGAATCGGACACGCCGGAACCGCATTTTCAATATTCCTCCTGATCATGCGGCAGAAATGGCGGACATCCATAAACCGTGCTGCTGAAGCCATGACCGTTGTTGCTGTAATGTGTGCAGCCGTATTCCCCTTATTACACATGGGCCGGATCTGGAATTTTTACTTCATCATCCCCTATCCGAACACCAGGGGACCACTCTGGGTGAACTATAACTCCGCTTTGTTTTGGGACTTTTTGGCCATATCGGCATACCTTCTTATTTCCGCCTCCTTCTGGTATCTTGGGATGATCCCGGATTTTGCCACCATCAGGGACAAAACCACATCGAAAGTGAAGAAGGCTGTTTATGGATTTTTTGCAATGGGGTGGGTCGGCTCTGCCAGAGAATGGGTTCGCTACGAAGCTTTGGCTTTTATACTGGGGGGAATTGCTGCCGTCCTTGTAGTTTCGGTTCACTCCATCGTGTCAACCGACTTTGCAATAGGTATCGAGCCGGGCTGGCATACTACCATTTTCCCGCCTTATTTTGTGGTGGGAGCCATTTTCTCAGGATTTGCCATGGTGATGACCCTCATGATCATCATCCGCAGATTTTATAAACTTGAAAATTATGTTACGGATTCCCATCTGAATGCCATTGCCAAAATCCTGGTTTTCGTTTCGCTGATCATGGGTACGGCCTACCTGACCGAGATATTCGTGGCGTGGTACTCGGGGAACCAGTACGAGATCTTCACTTTTTTCCATAACCGGATGACCGGCAATTTCACTCTGCAATTCTGGACAATGTTTATTTTCAATGCCCTGGTACCTCAGCTTCTTTGGTTTAAAAAGCTACGAAAAAACATTGCGGCCCTTTTCATCATTTCCATATTGATCAATATCGGAATGTGGTTCGAACGCTTTAATATAGTAGTTACCTCATTGGCAAATGACTACCTGCCGGCCAACTGGACTACCTATCATCCTACACTTATTGAGGTTGGGGTGTATGTGGGTACCCTGGGCATCTTTGCACTTGGAGTCCTGTTGTTTTTCAAATACATACCCATGATCGCTATCAGTGAGGTGAAAGCTGTTTTAAAGTTTAATAAAAAGACGAATTGAAAAAACCCTTCAGTTATGAAAAAAGAACGATATATAGTTGGTGTTTATGATGACGAAGAACCTCTTGTAAAGGCTGCAAAGACCTTTAAGGAAAAAGGGGTTCGTGTAAAGGACGTATATACACCATATCCCATTCACGACATTATCAGCATCCAGGGAGAAACCTCAAAATTAACCCTTGCTGCCTATATCTACGGATGGATCGGGGCCGTAATGATCCTCGCCTTTTTGTACTACACCGCTGTGATTGACTGGCCTTTAAATTATGGCGGCAAACCTGTGAATTCATTCCCATCCTTCATCCTTGTCACACTCGTTTTCACGATCTTTTTTGTAACCATAATGAGTTTGACAACATTCATTTACAGGGCACGCCTGTTTCCGGGTAAAACCCCTGTAATTATTGATCCACGGGCAACAGATGATAAGTTTATAATGGTGTGCTCCGGGGAAAGCTCAGATATCTCAGCGGCGGAGGCCCTGTTTAAAGAAACCGGCGCTTCTGAAGTTTATGAAAAAGAAATGTAACCCATCATTCAAGATACGCATATGAACACCATGAGATGGAGAATTAGCAGAAATATAGGAATACTTATGCTGGCCATATTGTTTGTTTCCTGTAACAGGGACCGGAATCATCCTGGCTGGGACTTTTTCCCGGACATGTTCTATTCCCAGGCTTATGAAACAGGAGCAGAGAATCCGGTTTTTGAAGACGGAAAAACCATGCGGACACCTGTGGAAGGAACCATTCCAAGGGAGATGCTGCCATATTATTATTCCAACACTGCAGAAGGCATGGCCCTGGCCGGGAAAGAATTGGTGAATCCACTGCAACTGAACGAAAAAAATCTTTATGGTGGAAAAAAGGTTTTTGCGACTTATTGTCTGATGTGTCATGGAGAAAAGGGCGATGGCAAAGGTTTTTTATATACCAGCGGGAAATATATTTACCCCCCGGCCACACTGATATCCGGAAAGATGAAAAATAAACCCGACGGAGAGATCTTCCATTCCATTACAGTAGGATATGGGATCATGGGAGCCCATGGATCACAAATATTGCCTGATGAGCGGTGGGAAATTGTTCTTTACATCCGGGAGGTATTGCAATCTGACCATTCAAAATAGGCTGGATGATCATAAACATCTGAATATCAAAAAAATAACATGGAAGAAAAATTCACATTTTCCGCCCGATTAAAGACTATATCCCTGGTTCTGGTTGGTTTTGGAATCCTGGTGTTTGCCTGGGGATTTATCAAAGCACCCGACCGGATGTGGGCCAATCTTCTCCTGAATAATTTTTATTTCACATCCCTGGCAGTGGGAGCATCCTTTTTCCTTGCCATTCAGTATGTAGCTCAGGCTGGCTGGAGTTCCGGCTTTAAGAGAGTCCCGGAAGCCATGTCCATGTATCTGCCTGTTGCTGCCGCATTGTTTATTGTGGGCCTCCTGGGATTGCGGAGCCTGTATCATTGGGCCCATGTTGATGCTGTTGAGCACGATGCCCTTCTGGCGCATAAAGCGCCGTTTCTGAATATTCCGTTTTTTACTATCAGGATGGTCCTGTATTTTTCATTGTGGATACTGATGACCCGCCTGCTTCGAAAGTTGTCTTTAAGGGAGGATATGGAAGGGGGATTGGGGTTTTTTGAAAAAAGTGAATTTTATTCCAAAGTGTACATTTTTATATTGGCCATCACCTTTACTTTTGCTTCCTTTGACTGGCTGATGTCTACAGATCCTCACTGGTATAGTACCATTTTCTCATTCAAAACCTTTGCATCTTCTTTTTATCATGGCTCTGCAGTTATTGTGCTGATCATCCTTTTACTTCATGATAAAGGCTACTTTAGTTTTTTAAATGAAAGCCATTTGCATGATTTTTCCAGGTATATTTTTATTCTGGCAATATTTTACGGGTACCTGTGGTTTGCCCAGTTTATGATGATCTGGTATGGGAACATTCCCGAAGAAACCAACTATTACGCCATTCGCTGGGGTGCACAATGGAAACCGCTGTTTTTTATTGACATCATCTTAAACTGGGCCATCCCGTTTCTGATTCTGATGCCACGTGCAGCAAGCCGGAATAAGCTGGTCATAAAGATCGTCATCGTATTTGTTCTGATTGGCCACTGGATTGACCTCTATCTGCATATATTCCCGGGTATCGGGGATACAAACACAATAGGTATTTTCGAAATCGGCGCCTTCTTGGGATTTGCCGGTTTGTTTATTTTTGTGGTATTTCATGTTCTGGCACGCGCTCCGCTGATACCACGGAACCACCCCTACCTCGATGAATCCCTGAAGCACCATTTCTAGTTTGCTGAATTCGTTCTGAAAGACTTCATTTCCCTCTTTCGAGTGGATGATTGATAATTCCCCCGGTACATTTCTGCAAAACGCCGGCCTTCCCTGCCTTCCGGTTTTGTCACAGATTTTGCAATCCATCGCACCATCCCTGCGCCGGGCAAAATCTCCGCCAAAACCTGCTTGTTGCGAGGCCCGGACCCCCGGGTTGAAACCCGGGGTTATTCACTTGCAACCACTTCGCGCTTGTTTTACCCCACTACTGCAAAAGATTGAACCTGGGTTTGACTGCCGGCCGCAC
>CAYOFK010000044.1:0-17849 GCA_964403185.1 uncultured Rikenellaceae bacterium
CTTAGAAAAAGGGTCTTGGATCCTGACAACACATTTGTGTTCGTCAGTGAGGTGGCTCCCAAAGGGAGACGGGGGATTTTTTTCGTTGCCATATGGCACAAAGGAAGGGGTTACAGGGCCTTAACAAATTTGTATCACTCTCCAAAGTAGTGTAGATAATGACTCTCAATTTGCTGAATTTCTTCTTCATTCAATTCCTTAAATTCTTTATTTCTGGCTCTGTTCGATAACTTTCCATTGTTTTGTTCCAGGAACCTTACCAGTAATGCCACCATATTATCCGGCATTTCGAAAGTGTCATCCAGCCAGCCTTTGAAATCATCGTATTTTTTTAAATAAGATACCTCTTGTGGAATTATCCTTTCAATAGTATCATTTACACAATCAAATAGAAATTCGGCTTGTGTAGTAGCATCGAAATATCTGTAATAATCAATTGTCTCATTCAATACTTCAACATTATTATCCTGAGTCGTTTTCCATTCGATAAAATCCTGAATAGGGTACGAGTAAGATCCGAGTATCTTTCGGTAGTCGGTAATCTGCTCCAATATTGCCGCTGATACCGGGAATATTATTCCCTGGGGAGTAAACTTCAGTTTGGCAAGTATATGGTGAATCAGATACCGGTGAATTCTTCCATTGCCGTCAACAAAAGGATGAATAAAAACAAAACCAAATGCAATCTTTGCAGCTGTGATAACAGGATGGAATTGAGATTTTTCTAATATCGAATCAGTTTCTACTAAACCATCGATTAGTTTATCCAAATCTTTCCATCGTGCAGATATATGTTCCGGAATAGGTTCCCCGGTGCTTCTATCATGTTCTCCAACAAATTCTCCTTCCTTTCTTAATCCCATCTTTATAAATCTGCTGCTTTCGATGACGATTTGTTGTAGGCGCAACAGTTCTTCTTTTGACAATGGTCTGTTACCGGCTTGTCCAATTACTTTACCCCATCTGCTTGCCCTATTGTTTGAAGGAGTTTCTCCTTCAATATTAAATGAAGCTTTTGAATCTTTAAGCAGGAGGAAAGCGGAAGTTCTCAGCAATATATCATTATGTACATTTCGAACCAGTTCATTTGTTTTTTCGGAGAGATCCTCTTTGATATATTTTTCCAGCTTTTCAGTCCTATGAACTAATGGACAATAATTGATTGTTCCCGGCAGATTATTTCTAATACGGTGACGAGGGGAATTGCCACCTTTTCCTATTGTATATTGCAGGTTACCATCAATTAATGGAATATAATTACCCTCTTTAAGATCAGGAATATTCAGTGATTTTTGCATTAACCACTCAAAAAGGAACCATATTCTACGACTGTATTGTCCTAATGGCTCACTTTGAACCAGACTTTCTATCACTGTTTCTTCAACTCTTTCAAATAACTTCTTAAAGAACAAAAGATTAACTCCTTCATATTTCAGGCTAAAAACAAGATTCCCATAAAGTGAATCATTTGGCATATGACGGGGGGTGTATACTAACCATTCAGATGTTGAATATTGTCTTCGTTTTTGACTGATTAAAGCCAATCTTGATGGAATAGGGCATTGAAGTTGCAGAGAGTCAATGATAGCACCATAACCTACCAGGGTCCCTTTTTCGGGTGTTTGTCTTCCGTGAAAAACAGTTATTTGTTGTGAATAATGCATAATATTAAGATCTTCGTGTGAAAAATCATTATAATTTGACATTTTATGGATATTTATTTATTGCTAATATATGTGAAAAATAATTAAAAGCCGTGAATATTATTTAAAAATACAAGCGTTACGTGAAAAACATTTATTACCCATTTACAGATATTGACAATCAGGAAATAAGTAGGGATAAAATCTGTCTTCGGTGATTTATGTGAATACTTTAGATAAACTATATTTGAGGGACATTTTAATGAATCGTTTAATTTACAGCTAAGTTCAGCAAGAAAATGAGTGTGCCTTATTCCATAAAACCGAAAAACATGTCTGTTGATGAGTGGCAGGCAGAATTGAGAAAGCAGTTTGCATCGGCCCGGAATTTCAGGATAAAAAACCTGGGCGATCACCCGGTTTATTCAGATTTTGAGGTATATAATCCGGAAACAGACAAGACATACAAGGTATCCATCAGGGATAATATAAGCAGTTACAATTATTGTTCATGTCCCGATTTCAGGGTCAATACGCTTGGAACCTGCAAGCATGTGGAATATGTTCTTTTAAAGCTTCTCAGGTATAAAAAGAACCAAAGGCATTTCAGTCAGTTACAGAAACATGGGTATTCTTCCTTGAGCATTCTTTACGGCCATCAGCAGCTAATCCGCCTGAAAAAAGCAAATAGCGGCATCAGGTTTAAGCAGGAGAAACTCTTTTTCGACACACAGGGGTTTCTGTTGCCGGGCATGATCTTCAATCTGGACTCCTTCATTAGGCAGGCCGTTCAGACGAATCTGTCCTTCAGGATCTATCCTGATGTATTTGAGTTTATTATCCAGCACAAAAAAGATAAGGAAAGAAAAGAAAGGCTGAAGAAGATCTTCCCGGACGGCCCTGAAAGTGAAATATTTAATAACCTGATCAACACCAGGCTTTACCCCTATCAAAAAATGGGGATTATTGACATCATTGATGCAGGCAGGGTATTGCTGGCCGATGATATGGGTCTTGGGAAAACCATACAAGCTATTGCTGCCGTAGAGGTTTATGCCCGGTATTTCAAGGTGGCAAAGGTCCTTATCATTTGTCCAACCTCCTTGAAGTATCAGTGGAAGGCTGAGATCAGGAAATTCACCGGAAGAAATGCCTGTGTGGTTGAAGGATTGGTCCATAAGCGGAAAGAGCTTTATCTGCATGACGATTTTTATAAGATCATCAGTTTTGGTTTGGTTCGGAATGACACGGACCTAATCAATGCATGGGAGGCAGATCTGGTCATTGTGGACGAGGCCCAGAGAATAAAGAACTGGAAAACACTCACCGCAAAATCTGTTAAAAAGATCCATACCGAATATGCAATCGTGACAACGGGAACACCACTGGAAAACAGGATTGATGAATTGCATTCCATCGTGGAATATATAGACCATTTCAAACTGGGGCCGTTGTTCAGGTTTCTTGACAACCACCAAATCCTGGATGAGAACGGGAAGCTGAAAGGATATAAAGACCTTAGAACCATCAATAAAACTCTGGAGGATATCCTGATCAGGCGCACGAAAAACGAGATCTTTGACCAGATTCCTGGACGAATTGACAAGAATTTCTTTGTCGAGATGACCGCTGAACAAAAATCCGACCATAAGGCTTATTACGACGTGGTGTCCCGGCTGGCCAGTAAGTGGATCGTTAAAGGCTTCCTGAGCGAGGAGGAGAGACAGAAACTGCTTATCGGCCTGAATTGCATGCGGATGATATCGGATTCAACCTATATCTTGAACGCGAAAACGAATTTCGGCAATAAAATTGGTGAATTGAAGAGCCTGATCGGGGAAATTACAGAAGATCCAGGCAATAAAGTTGTAATATTCAGTCAGTGGAAGAGGATGTTTGACCTGTTGATCCCAGAGCTTGATAAAGCAGACTTGACGTATGTGTATCTGAATGGAGAGGTTCCTTCCCGGCAGCGTAAAACAATCATTGAGAGGTTTCAGAGCGATCATGCCCTGAAAATCTTCCTTTCCACTGATGCAGGCGGAGTAGGGGTAAATCTTCAGAGTGCGAACATCCTGATCAACATTGACCTGCCGTGGAATCCGGCCGTGCTCGAACAACGCATCGGGAGGATTTACCGGCTTGGCCAGAAAAAGCATATTCAGGTCTATAACTTCATTTCAGAAGGCTCCATCGAACACAGGATACTACACTTGCTCGACTTCAAAAGGAGTGTATTTACAGGTGTGATTGATGAAGGGGGTGAGGACCGGGTGATGCTGGAAGGATTCCTCCAATCAGTGAAGGCCATGTTGGATGTCAGTCTTGATCAACCGGCTGGGAAGAAAACAGATTATGCTGTCGAAGTGGAGAGCAGTAGCCTTGCAGCTGAAATGAATGCCTCTTATCAACAGGAGGGACCAGAGGAAGAACTTGTGGATGAACTGCCGGATCTGGGCCGGGACACGGATGTTGCCTCCCTGAATGACCATGTGGATTATGGGATCCTGTTTAGTTTCAGGAAAAGAGTGATTCGATGGATAAGCCGTATTTCCGGTCTCTTGAACAGAAAAAAATAAAGACATTACAAACCCATGAGCAGGGGCATGGTCCTGTTGTTAATACAAAAGATCAGGAATGCCCGCAATCCGGGGTTTGTTCCTTTCCTGAAAGTGTGGCAGATGATAGAATACCGGAAAGTGAGAGAGAAACTTCAGACGGTCATCAATTATCCGGAGGGTTATCAGATCATGGCTTAATTTTGCCCATAACCGTCTTCACAAGATCACGGGCGGTTTGAATATCCACCCCTGCTTTTTTTGCCATTGCCTCAATATCCGGTTGGCGGCCGGCATTGATATCGGGCAGAACCAAAGACATAAAATCATTCAGATTTTCAACTGCCTCTTTTTCCTGTTCAGAGGGTTCTTTTTCGAACATATCAGCATACTCATTCAATAATATTTCCTTTTTCAGGATATCTTTTGCTGTCATAAGCATGGAAAGATTCACGCGGATAAAGGGTTCATCTGAAAAATTATGACCGTACTCGTTTAAACCACCCACAAGTGCACGAAAACCACGATCAGTCATTGCAGAAAGTACAATTACTTTTTCGCCTTCATCAAAATATGCATTGGCAAAATGGGGATGATCTCCCCAGTCTTTCAATATGAACCGGTAAACCCCGTCATTGTATTCCGTTTTGAAACTTTTTCTAAGGTCCTTTGTATTGATCGCATCCAGGTCATATTCCGATATTGCCTGAATAAACTGATCATCTTTATGCATAGTCACCGGATAATTGGCCCCCGACAAAAGCATCATATAGGGAATGGGGTTGTTTTCCACATTTGCCAGAATTCCCGCTTCATCCTCGATTTCAGACTTTAGCTCTGTGGCAAAAAAGAAGATATCATCCGGTTCAAAACTTTTATAAGCCCCGATCGGTCCAAAACTTTGCCAGCATTCTCCGTTGTAACCAATAAGGTTGAACCAGAGAATAGCTGACTGTTCCTTGAGTATTTTTGTGATCCCGGGAGAAAACAATGTATATTGTTCCCCGGTAAAAACCTCATCCATAATAAAGAAATCTTTAGCCGGCTGGTTGGCGATCACACTGAAACTAAACCTCCAGGGTTGTGTTGCCTGTTGCTCAAGATAGCTCATTCCTTTTCTGCCAAGTTGTTTTAATGCAGTGTGGTTCAGGTATTTCTTTATAAGCCCTTCTTTCCTGAATATCTTGTGTACAATATACTGTGATTTAAGCAGGTTCACCCATTCCTTTTTAAGTTTTCGGGTTACATGGCTATATGCAGCAAATCGTTGGTTCATATCACGTTCGAGTTTGTCGCGATTTGCAGCATAATAGATTAAAAATTCGTCAATCACAGCCTGGGAAATACGGTTGTTTTCCTCACAGATGGTCCGGATGGCTTCATAGGTTTTCATACGGATTATTATAAATGAATCATTAATACGGAAGCAACAATATACCTAATTGGAGTGGACTTATTCCAGGGAATATTATTTATCCCTTGAAAATCATAGATCGCACTGCACAAAGTAAGAAATAACCTCAAAAATACAGCAAAGCAGTAAAATAATTCCGTCTGATAAAATCAACTCTGTTTTTTGTATTTGCCGGTAATAAGTACAGGGTTATCGCCTTCCGATATTTCACTGTTCAGTTTTTTCAGTTCGTTTTTCTTATCACCGGGAAGATCGCCATTTTTTAGGGCATCTTCCAGTAATTTTTTAAAATCCATAGCCTGGTACTGGACCATGAATTGGGTATAATGCGGAAAACCGAAAGACGGAACAGTTAATTGAATACCCAGGTAATCAAAATAGATAGAGCTTATTTTATTTAAGGTATTATTGCTCCTGTTGAGAAATAAAAATTCAGGGTCCGACAAATTCATACTTACAGTATTTGGCGTAACAATATTTTCATAACCTCTTTTACGCAGGAACACCCTGTCTTTATCCATGTACAGAATGGAAACATAAAATCCTGTGATTTTATAGCCGTTTTTTTGAGGCTTTTCAACTATAAGTGAAATAACGGGCACCATTTCCGGCCCCTTGATCCGGAAAATTGTATCAGATTCCGGGGGTTGGAAAAGGATGGAATTATCCTTTGCTTTAATAAAAACCGGGGACATTCCTGCCCAGGCACCGGGGTGCGGTACCGGTTCTTTCTTTATACCCTCCAGTATCCGTCCTGTATTTGACTGATAAAAGTAAAGATACCCGTATTTGGAAAATAATGACGGCAGGATCGCGAGTGTGGAATCATTAACAGATAACATATTGCTTAAATAACCATTTTCTTCAAAAGGTATTTTCCTTTCATATCTGCCGCTCTTCAGGTTATACTTGTTAATATGGTTTTTAGAGAAATCATGATAAAAAAGGAATTGCTCATTATCATCCACAGCCCATGTATCAACCTGATTGAATTCCCCAGGACCACGTCCCTTTATGGCTATGGTACGTATATATCTGCCGTCAGCGGAGAACTGCAAAACTTTTTTAGGATCTATTGAAATAATATATTTCTCCCCAACAAAACCGTGAAAGCGGGGGATGAGGGAGTTTTTATTTGTCTCCAGCCTTACCAATCTGACATCATCCGACAAGTCGCTCAGTATGAGGGGTACATCAATATACTTTTCAGTGAGGTCTATATTGAGGATACTTTCCAAATCATCACTTTTATCCGGTTGCCTGCAACATATTATAAAAATGACAAAACAAAATAAAAAAACAATGTATGTTAAATGTTTCATAATGTAGCTTTTAACAATTAGATAAATTGGTCCGGAGCATCCCAATTCATAATGTTTGCAGTGAGTAAATACGTAACTTATTTATGTTTGCAATCAAATTTGAGGATTTTTACCGAATTTACACAATACATAATCGATTCCTTTAATCAAAATGTTTATTACGGAACCAGGTGAGTGGATTATGGTTTTATAAACCTACACCAAATGCACATCAAGGTCAAATGAGGTTCTTTGATGTATCATTTATGCCTGCATTTCTTGGTTTATTGGATTAAACAATTAATTTTATATTGTTGAAAACCTGAATGCTGCACTGCCCGTAAATTGGAATGATCGCATGAAAATTAAATTTCTGGCTTTAAATATCCTGATCCCGGTTTTGTTTGTTATGGCTGTGTATAGCTCCTTTTTATGCATTGGAAGCATTAAAAAGCATGAGCACCTGCTGCAATACAAACCTGCCAGAACGGCCCGGCTTCAGGAAGTTGATGAACTGAAACAAAATCGTCAGGACCTGCTCAGGAGTGTTCCGGCCGAAGAAGTGTCTATTGATCTTTTAGTGGAGGTGGCCCTCCTGAATGAAGACCTTGACCAGATAATGAGTTCCGAATCGTTTCAGGCAGATCTGGATTCCTATTCTGATTTGCTTCAAAGTTTTGCGGAACTTGAAAATAAGTTAACGGTTCGATACATCCTCCAGGCCCTGGGAGTGGTTTTTGGATTTGTCCTGGCTTTCTGGTTAACAAAAGTGTTGCATTCCCGGTATGAAGCAGATGTTCAATAATCCTGTCACCACTTTGGGGTTTGTATCCGTTTATATCATCGTTGTTCTTCAGGATACCAACAAAGAGAGCATCAATCAGGACTCTCTCCTTTAATGATGACAACTGTTTATCGCAGCACATGGTTATTAAACATATCCGGATTTTTTCACCGGATTTTTTTTTAAAAAAATAACTTAAATTGTCGGAACTTTATTTCTCGGTGACTTTTTGTTGATGTTTTCTGATATATTCCGGTAACGTACAGGTTTTTTCAAGTAACTTACCTCATGAATATGAAAATAAACTTCCTGTTTTTTCTAATCCTGACGTTCTCTTTAACCCAAGTTGACAGCCAGACTTTTATTACGGGCCATTTATCCGGAGATTATTTTAGTTGGGACACGATTAATTCCCCATATATTATATCCGATTCTTTGGTCATCGATTCAGATGCCCAACTGGGTATAGGTCCCGGGGTGGTTGTTATGTTTGAATATAATCCCGATCCTCTCCATAAGGCTGCTTTGGTAGTGCACGGTAGTTTGTGGGCAATAGGAACCGGAGCGGAACCTGTTATTTTTACTTCGGACAGGGATGACACCTATGGGGATTACAATGGAGATGGCCGGGCTACAATACCGCGTCCGGGTGATTGGGGATTCATAAAATTCTTTAACAGCCATGGGCTGGACCCCAACTCGCTTGACAATGTCATTGTAAAGTATGGCGGTGGTTCCGGACATGACGGTTTATTGCCGGGAGAATGTCCAATGGTTATGATTGAGGATGATTTATTTAATGATTATGAATACGTTAGTATTAATAATTCCTTAATACAACAATCATTGGGAATTGGAATTCAAATGGGCAGGGGATTTGTTTTTAGTTCTGTTATTTCCGATTGTCAACATGGCATTAAGATCACCACAACGAATTGCAGGGTAACCAATTCCAATATTCACAATAATAAAGGATATCCGGTCATCCTGGAAAGTACAACAATTCCGTATCCTGCCGATAAATTCTTTGAAGCATTTTCAGGCAATACAATTTCAGATAACGGGCAAGACGTTTTGGCAATGGGGGGTGTGATGCACGGGTTCACCCTGGATCCTGTTTCCTTCATTCAGGATCTCCACTGGAATAACTATAATATTCCCTACCTGATCTATGAACCCCTCAAAATACAAAACCTGGATATTATCGTTGATCCGGGGACACTCATTAAATTCAAAGCGGCCAATGATCCGGGTTCACTGGCTTATCTCGACCTGCCCTGGAGAAGCAGTCTCACAGCCCATGGTACAGACCAGCAGAAGATCGTTTTTACTTCAGAGTTTGATTATCAATACGACCTGGCACCCCCTTCTGAACCTCAAAGGAAACCTCTCCCCGGCGACTGGGGCTTTATCAGGGGCAGTGTATTGTCTTTTGATCATTGCTATTTTAAGTATGGAGGAGCGTATGTAAACGACCAGCTTGAAATTTCAGCCGACTCATCAGCCGTGCTGTGGATCAATGACAACGACAGTATCGCTCCGGCCATTACAAACAGCATGTTCCGCAGTTTGTATAAGCATGGGATCCTTGCACATTATGAAACCCTCCCCGGGAAACCATTTAAGGTGGAACAGTCGTCATTCCTGTTACCTTACAACAGTTATGGGATTAAGGTGAAGGGACCTGGCCAGACAGACTGGGGGATCGATGCCAGGAATAACTACTGGAATGGAAAGATGGGGCCCTTCCATGCCGACTCAAATGAGGTTGGGAACGGATGCCGTATAGACGGTGGCATCACATTTAAACCGTTCTTAACCCAGTCTGAGGATACCCTTGATTTGATTTCTTCTGTCATACGGGGACGCGTACTGGACCTGGAAGATCAAGTGGTTCCGGAAGCTCTGGTAATGCTCATTGGCAAAACCATTAAAAGTGTAAAAAGCGGCCCTGAGGGTAAGTTCTATATTCCCAATGTGCGGCCAGGCTATGGATATCAAATAAAGGGACTGAAATATAATTACCGCGATACCATTTATGAAAATATCATTGTCCCCATGGATACCGTACTGATATTTGATTTGAGCATTGAGGAACGGCCAATCAACTGCGTGGTTGACACGGTCACATTTAAGGTGAATCCTGATTATACTTCCGGGGTTATGGTTGGAGGAACTGCCATCAGGTATTATAAGATCATTGACATTAAAACCAAAAATCCGGTTTACGGGGTTGAGGTTTTTATTAATGGATATCCCGGGACTTTTAAATCCAATCCCCAGGGCGTTGTTGCCATTGCCATCCCGGCCACTGCGGTTGGATCTGCCTACAGCTCTAAAAGCTACTATATTTCAAAGATCGGAGCAGAGAGCGCCACTTTGCCCCCGGAACTGCAAATGCCATTCAGGATATCAGTGCTTCCACATGAATACCTGAAACAATGGTCGGGCAATACCTATTTGAAACTGGGTATTTCTGTTATTGAAGTTCAACAGGAATTCGGGGCCTCACTGGGAATTGATATGATTAATAACGGCACAGGTGAATTTGCCAGGAATCTCAGGATATCCCGGTCCAGCAGAACCGGAGCGGGCCTGAACCTGAGTGCGGAGGCCAAGGTGAAATTCGGAAGCATGGAAGCGGGGGCGGAAGCCGGTGTTGGTGTCAATATCAATGCTCTTTTTAAGGACCAGTTCAGTTTTGTATATGCCAATACAACCGGTCGCCTGGCCCTGGCCAAATTCACCGTACTGGCCGATGGGGCCCTGCCATATATGGACTCCCCACTGATGAGGTATTTTATCCGCTGTCTTGAAATGCAAAACGAATATATTAAACAAGCTTCCGTTGGAAGCAGCATAGGCCTGAGCCTGCGTGGCTATGGCAGTGCAGGGGCTGGCCTGGATGCTACCTTAACAGATGATGATGGAGGTGAAACACCTCTTGGATTGGGATTGGAAGGAAGTGTATCGGCTGCCGGTGACATTACTTTTATGTTCAATCATTATACCCATTCCAATAAATTGGATTTTGATCTTTCCTATGTCGGTGAAGTAGAGGGAGAACTCTCTGCCTCCCTGGGATTCGATGTCACCAAATTGTTTGGCGGGGATGACGATAAGAAAAAGGATGATAACAACGGGAAAGACAACGGTAACTGGGAATTGGATCTGCCGGACATAGCCAGCGTTGCGGCTTCGGCAGGGGGACGGTTTGGTTTTAACATAGGAACCACCCGGCTGGTCCCTGATGCATCAACACGACTGGGATTCATGTATGGATATAAGTATTCCCTGGGAGCCAGCGCCCTGATATGGAATGCCGGCCTCTCGCAGGATCGTACCTACCAATATACTTTCAACTTATTTGACGAACAGGTGGTTGATATTTTTAATGAAAAGTGCAGCCTGGCAAAAGACTTGTTTAGCATGGATCCCGGGAATGTAAAATTGAAACTGGGTAGCCTTTCAGGCGGATCGTTGTTTACAAATCCCTTTACAGATTTTGTGAAAGAACAGGTCGGGAATGCTTTTTCATTTCCTCCCATCCCCTATGATGTAACCGTTACCGATGTTGTGGACGACGGGGGCTTTGACATGTCTCTGTCTATCGGCTTTGCTGTAGTTAAGGTGAAATTTGGAGCCGGATTCAAATATGAGACCACCAATGAATATAAAAGGGCGGAAGGCGTATTTTATAATTTCAGATTGTATCCCCTGGCCACATACAACTTCCAGGAAGACAACCAGAATTATGAGGCTAAATCCATACTGCAGGAGATACTTTCTGAATCTGCAAGCTATGTGTGGCAACAAATCAAAGACTACCTGATACCTCCGATCTTTAAACGCATCAAAATCTGGCCTTTTAACCGCTGGTTTAAATCAGGCGATCAGTTTATCATACCGGTAGGACCTGATACCAGAGCCTCTGTATTGATGGTTGACTCCTTACCCACAGCAGACAGTATGTTTGTTTATTATTGGGACTGGTATGGTACCGAAGGAAAATCAGATGCCAGGAAAAACCTTGACAGCAAAAGGCTGATGATCAGTGATTATGTCAGGAACAGGGCGAAAGGGATCCATAAACTGGATTATGGAATAGGTGGATTTTATCAATTTGAACCATATGGAAGATCCCTGGGAAATGCTGATGCCACACTGACCATCCAATATTTTGATGATGAACTTACCGTTCATCTTCCCGACAGCTCCGTTTATAAGATCCCGGAAATGGACCTGTGTATGTATAAGGAAGATAAAGAAAACAATCAATGGGTTTATATCGGAGGGGCTATTGATACGGTCCTGAATACAGTCACTGCCGCCATTGACAGCCTGGGAACCTATACCCTGGCACCCTATGTGCCAGCCGGAACCTTTAGATTCAGTGCAACCCCGGATACAATAGACTTGCAGAGCTCCAATATTGCAAGTTTGGTTAGCGATCTTATCTATTATAATACCGGAGAACTGATTTCAAATGGAGAGTTATACACTGTTGAAATCTCATCCGGATTGGTGCTGAATGCCGATGCTGACAATCAGATAGATGGAATTCAGGTCGGTGCTGTAAATGGTATTGTAACAATAAATTACCAGTCAGAGGATTATTCCGGTATGGCCTATATAAAAGCAAGCAGCATTTTTGGCCGTTCATCGGGCATGCATGAATTATTTGTCAGAGACAACCAGGCTCCCCAGGCTCCTGTTTTAGCAGAAGCAAACCTGAATGATTACGAGGTTCATCTTAACTGGAATCCTGTGAGTGATCCCGATTTGACTGGCTACAAGGTTTTCTTTGATGTTAATAGTGGAGCGCCATATGAAGGGAAAGCATCCATCGTTGGTGAACCCTCACCCATAGATGCAGGATTGGACACCTCTGTGGTCATTTCAGGTCTGGGAAAGGATACAATCTATTACTTTTCAATTACAGCTATTGACCGGTGCGGAAATGAAAGCCCCTATTCAAATGAATTGAGTATCAACACACATTTTAACCACAGTCCGGTAATCTATCACAGGGTCTTTTTCATTGAACCAAACCTGCCAAAAGGTACGGTCATCGACACCCTGTGGGCACATGATAATGACCATGACCAGACATTGAGTTACTACTTTGCTGCAAATAATACTTGTGATGTATTTGCTCTGGACCCTGTCACAGGTATCATTACGGTTGAAGATCCCGACTCATTGACCTATCCAAAAGCCTATGTCGATACTTTCCGGTTGCAGGTAGCAGTGAGGGATGATGACAATCAGCCACAGGCTGACAGCACGGAAGTACTCATCATCATGCAGGTGAATACCGGGATCAGGGATATCAGGGACAGGGAGGAATTACTACTGAATCTATATCCAAATCCTGCAGTCAGCCATGTTTATGTATCCCTGGGTGATTTGACCGGGGTGAGGGAAGGCCGGCTGCAACTTGTAAATGTAAGAGGGCAGATCCTGTTTTCCAGAAATTACAATGGAATATCTCCAGAGGTTCAGATGATCCCGCTTGATGACATGCCGGATGGCGTTTATACGGTTATCTTTACTGCGGATAAGAAACGGTTTACAGGGAAACTGGTCATTATGAGGGAATGACAGGACCAATACAATATTTAATTCTAAACTTTAGTAATTTGCGTTTCAAATTTGTTCAATCTGTATACCTTGCTATCGGTTTTACACTTCTTTTTTCTTCCTGTAAAGACGGGAAACAGAAAACCAGGATCATTGAAGGACTGGATTCAAATGTTGAGGTGATTCGCGACAAGTACGGCATCAACCATATCTACGCTGAAAACCAGAAAGACCTGTTTTTTGCCCAGGGTTATTGTGCGGCCAGTGACAGGCTTTTTCAGTTTGAGATCTGGAGAAGACAGGCTACAGGTACCCTGGCTGAAATATTGGGAAAGAGAGAATTAAAAAGAGATATCGGTACCAGGCTTTTTCAATTCAGGGGTGATATCAGCCAGGAACTTAATCATTATCATCCGGATGGGGAAGAAATTATAAATGCCTATGTGGCTGGAGTGAATGCCTTCATCAGGGAAGTCCTGGATAATCCCGAAATGCTTCCATTCGAATTCCAATTGCTGGGCCTGAAACCGGGATTCTGGTCTCCTGAAATTGTGATTTCAAGACACCAGGGATTGCTCGGAAACATTACCCGGGAACTTGACCTGGGAATTGCAGTTGCAAAAGTGGGACCGGAAAAAGTAAAGGAACTGGTATGGTTCCATCCAAAAAATCCGGAAATTGCACTCGACCCGGCCATTCAGGGAGATCTGCTGAATGATAAAATACTGGAACTGTACAAAGCATACCGAAGGCCTGTCAGGTTTTTAACGGAAGACCTTGTAAAACCCGGAAAAGGGATTGTCATGAATTCTGATCCTGCAAATTGCGGGAATGCCGGCACAAGTGGCAAAACCGACCGGATTGCCATTGGAAGCAACAACTGGGTAATTGCCCCGGAACTTACTGACAATGGAGCGACTATTATGGCGAATGATCCGCACAGGACCCTGGCTGTTCCGTCATTGAGATATATGGCCCACCTGGTAGCCCCCGGATGGAATGTCATAGGGGGAGGAGAACCGGAAATACCCGGTATTTCAATTGGCCATAACGAATATGGAGCATGGGGCTTAACCGTGTTCAGAACAGATGGAGAAGACCTGTATGTATATGACCTGAACCCCATTGATCTGAATCAGTACAACTACAAAGGTGAATGGGAAGAAATGAGAATCATAGAAGATACAATCAGGGTGAAAAATATGGATGATGTTTATGTGGAGTTGAAATATACCAGACACGGCCCGGTGAGCTATATCGATTCTTTGCATTTCAAAGCTTATGCTGTAAAATGTGCCTGGTTAGAACCGGGCGGATCTCCCTACCTGGCATCCCTGAGAATGGACCAGGCAAAATCATGGGAGGAGTTCAGGGAAGCCTGCAGTTACAGCAATATTCCGGGAGAAAATATGATATGGGCAGACAAACATGGAAATATTGGTTGGCAGGCAGTTGGTATTGCTCCTGTACGAACAAACTTCAGCGGTCTGGTTCCTGTGCCCGGAGATGGAAGTTATGAATGGGAGAGATATTTACCAATCCCTGAAAAACCCAATCTTCTGAATCCTGAATCGGGATTTTTTGCAACAGCGAATCAGAATGTTACCCCCGAAAGCTATAACAACTGGAATGCAATAGGTTACATCTGGTCGGATCCCTATCGTGGAGACCGGGTAAATGAAGTGTTAAGTTCAGGTAAAGATTTCACAATGGATGATATGAAAACCCTTCAAACGGACTATTATTCCATACCTGCAAGCCTGTTGGTTCCATACCTTGAGGACCTGGAATTTGATACAGAACTGGAAAAAGAAGCTCAGGATCTTTTACAAAACTGGAATTTTATACTGGACAAAGATCTTTCAGAGACCGGGATTTACGTGGCCTGGGAAAGATATATCAGGAAAGAGGCCAATGCCTTGTTTGTTCCGGAGGAAATTAAAGACCGGGTGTCTCTCCAATTGAAAACGATAATTGACTTCTTGCAGGATCCGGAAATTAATTGGGGCCCGGAAGAAGACGCGTGTAATGAATTTCTGAAAAATTCATTCAGCCAGGCTGTAAAATTTTTAAGTGATACATACGGTCCCGGTCCTGAGGACTGGATCTACGGGCAGGAACAATTCAAGCATGTATTTATTAAACACCCCTTAAGCAATATCCTGAACGAAGAGTGGAGACAAAAGATCAATACAGGTCCATTGCCGCGGGGAGGGAACAACTATACCGTTTGTGCAACCGGAGGAAATAACAATCAATCCCATGGTGCCACCTTTAAACTTATAGTAAATACAGGAGATTGGGATTTGGCTATTGGCACCAACACACCGGGGCAGTCGGGAGATCCGGAAAGTGCGTTTTACAAAAACCTGTTTGAGTTATGGGCCAACGACCAATACTTTCCTGTGTATTACTCAAAGAAAAAAATTGAATCCATTGAAGCAGAGCGCTTTATATTGAGTCCTGAGAAATAAGTTACACTTAAATCCCAAATTTCAAGGACCAAACAGATAAACAGTACTGATTGGAAATCTGCAGTTAGTAAAGCCGTCCCACATCCAACGGATTACCAGGCTGAGGCGAAGGCTTAGGCTAAGGAAAAACAACTGTAGAGCGACTTTCCAAGTCGCTTGCAATCCACAGATCGCTCTGTGATTAACGTAATGAGAATTTCTCCGAAACCCAATCGACCTGGAAAGTCGATCTATAGAAAGTCCGCTGCCCTTTCGAACCGCAGGTCGGCATCTTTGTGTATCAGGGAGACCACTTTACAATTACTTGGGTAAGTAATGCGGAAGGCAGTATCCGGCACAACACCATTTTGATTTTTGTACAATCCGGCGCACTCTATAGTGCCGTCAGGTGCATACCGGGTTACCTTCATTTGTGAATTCTGAACTTCCAAAACAAACCATGAACCGGCGCCTTCCCCACTCAGCCATTGGGCATTTTCCGGTATTTTGTCGGCTCTTGCCGGCGCCTGAAGAGTTGATTTCAGTGTAATATAATCCGGTTTTATCGCGGGTCCCAGAGGGGTGCCATTCAGCATATTAGGCAGCATCAATCTGTGATCCAGCGCATTGACATTATTCAGTGGTGTGGGAGTGAAGGGAACAAGGTACTTCAAACGAAACCTGTATTTCCATCCAGGCTTCCCTGCAATGATGGCGGAATTGACGAAACGTGAACAGTTGCTTCCTTTCATACGGAATGGTCCGTAAGGTATGGGGTCCGACTGTTGCATCCGGTGTGCCTTTCCAATTGCAGCCTTGAAACGGACCTGGCACCAGGAGGCAAAAAGATTTCCTTCCCCGTGACAGGCCTTGTTGTGTTGCAATTCAGATAACAGTTCCCTGAAATTCAAAACAGACTTGCGGTCTTCAGAAATTTCCGCTAAGGTTTTCATTTCCAGATCGTGGTCGGTTCCGGCGCTCCGTACCCTGCCGTGTTGAAAGGGAGCGTGATACCTTCCAAAATCAAAATAATGACATTTCCTGGTTTGATCATCTATCAGCACCAATGCGGCGTGCCCGGCTTTGTAATAGTTATTCCTGTTTATTCCCAGCCAGGCGGTAACCGGATCATACCATGATCCGGGCTGCTTACAATAGGTCTGAGGCCAGGCCAGGGCGATGGCAAATCCGCTGAATTTTGTTTTTGTCATGACCTTGCTTCAGGAAAGTTGTTATGCATACCCATGCTGTACCAGCTTACTGTGCAGGTGAATTATCACGGTACCGGATGGTGGAATAAGCCACTCCGAAATGCCCATCTGTCAGTCCGGACAATCCCATTGCAATCAATCCCGCTTTAATGATCGCCTGGTGATGGATGCTGTGTTCAATGCAATAGGCCAGTTCCCTGCCTGTTGTACTTTTAACCGCATTCTCAGATTTTCCATTCGTGGAATAGTCGGCAACTAATATTACAGGTTCTTCTTCTTTGATAGTATCAATGCCCGTCAACAACCTTTCGATTGTTTCTCTGGCGAAGGAAGGATCGTTTTCAATACGCACATCCCGTTGACGCTTATCGTAACATATGGTACCGGTAAAGCTGCCGGCTACCAACAGGAGATAAAACTCCAGGATGTGCCTGATATGCTGGCCTATGGTTGCATCTGAAAGAACTTCAGTTTTGTTTGTGTAATCTGATTCGCTGATGGAATTCAACAAATCCGTCAACTGCATTAAATTTTCTTTTGCCGTTGTTTTCATTATAAATTAGTCTGAAGGGTTTAATTGAAATTTGTGATTTCATAAATCAGTCGTGGAATAGTTGAAAACCTGACAAAATATGCAATAATTTATTTAACCACCCGGAATCAGGCTGCAGGAAATTCGTCTGCCCGCTAAGCGGCAGATAGTGTGTGGGAAAGACGGACTGACGGATTTGGTTATCCTCCAGCGCCGGAACTTCAGGTCATAAAGCGGGTGCCGGATGCAAGGTGCCGGGCAGGCACTGCCTGCCGGGGATTCTGCAGGGCTAAAGCCCGGTATTATTGCTGTTTCCGCATGGGGCTGTCTCAAAAGTCAGATTCCATATCATTCCTGCGAAAGCAGGAAT
>CAYOFK010000045.1:0-17817 GCA_964403185.1 uncultured Rikenellaceae bacterium
AAATCACTGAGGTTGAACCGGAAGTTGAAATTGAAGATGCCGGAGATGAAAAACGGGACCTTCCCAAAAGTGTGCTTGCCGAAAACAAATGGACATTCATTAAAGCGGCTTCAGGTATTGTTCTTTTACTCACGGGGATAGTATTCGAGGAAAAGTTACACAGCACGCCTTTTCATTTTGCTGAATATCTGGTATTCGTAACAGCCTATCTGATTGCAGGGTGGAATGTTGTCGCCCTGGCCATAAAAAATATCATCAGGGGCCAGGTCTTTAACGAACATTTTCTCATGACTGTTGCCACCCTGGGGGCTTTTGCGATACATCAAATGCCCGAAGCTGTTGCGGTAATGTTGTTTTATATTGTCGGGGAACTGTTTCAGGATATCGCTGTGAACCGGTCCCGGAGATCCATAAAATCACTTCTTGAAATAAAACCCGATTATGCAAACCTTAAACTCCACGGAGACATTAAAAGGGTTTCGCCGGAAGATGTGAATATTGGAGACATTATAGTTGTAAAAGCAGGAGAAAAAATCCCTTTGGACGGACATGTTACCGGGGGCAATTCTTTTGTTGATACATCAGCCCTTACCGGGGAAAGTGTCCCCCGGAAAATAGAAGTAAAGGGTGAAGTGCTGGCGGGTATGATCAATCAATCCGGTTTAATCACTGTTAAAGTTACCCGGCTTTTCGGGGAATCTTCCATTGCGAAAATCCTTGAAATGGTGGAAAATGCTACTTCAAAAAAAGCTGAAACCGAAAAATTCATCACCACTTTTGCGAGATACTATACACCTGTAGTTGTGTTTAGTTCCCTTCTGCTTGCTATCCTGCCCCCGCTTTTAATAGAAGGGGCAACTTTTAGCGACTGGATTTACAGGGCGTTGGTGGTGCTTGTTATTTCATGCCCCTGTGCACTCGTGATCAGCATTCCGCTTGGATACTTTGGAGGGATCGGCGGCGCTTCCCGCAGGGGCATTTTAGTGAAAGGTTCCAACTTTCTGGATGCGTTAACGCAAGTGAAAACCGTAGTGTTTGATAAAACAGGAACATTAACCAAAGGCGAATTCAAAGTTTCCGGGATCTCAACTTCAAACGGTTTCGATGAAGAAACTATTCTTGAATATGCTGCCTATGCTGAACACAATTCAAACCACCCCATAGCAAAATCCATATTCGAATCATACAACCGGAAAATCGATAATTCCAGAATTAAGAACGTGGAAGAAATTTCAGGGCACGGGATTAAAGCCTGCATAGATGGAAAGGAAATATTCGTTGGAAATGACAGACTCCTTCATAAAGAAAATATAGAACACGATAAATGCGAAGTGGAAGGAACCGTTGTCCATGTTGTTATTGAAAAAAAATATGCGGGCTATATCGTTATATCGGACAACCTGAAAGACGATGCCATTGATGCCATTGAACAACTGAATAATAAGGGAATAAAAACAGTGATGCTCACCGGTGATAACAAATATGCTGCGGGAACATTTGCCCGGAAATTGGGTATCAATGAATATTATGCCGAGTTGCTTCCTGAAGACAAAGTTGAACATATTGAAAAACTATTGGGCAAAAAGAGTAAAGTCGCCTTTGTGGGTGACGGTATCAACGATGCCCCCGTGCTTGCCCGTGCCGATATAGGAATAGCCATGGGGGCCCTTGGTTCCGATGCGGCTATCGAAACCGCCGATGTGGTTTTAATGACAGACTCCCCTTCAAAAGTGGCCGATGCAATAAATGTGGCTGCACGAACAAGAAAAATTGTCTGGCAAAACATTATTTTTGCCCTGGGTGTTAAATCGGCTTTTATAGTCCTGGGAATTTTTGGAATTGCCACTATGTGGGAAGCGGTGTTTGGCGACATGGGTGTGGCTTTGATTGCAATATTGAATGCCACACGCGTATTAAAAGGGAAGTAGGCCTTCACTCAGCACATACATCGGATGTTTGTAACCGGGTTTTGCATTCTATATGTATCTATCTTTGCAGAATCATGTATTTATCAATATCAAATATTAAACCATTTAAATTATGAATTACTATTTCAGCAAAACACTTGAAAATTTGACTTTCGACGAAGTCATCCAAAAAGTTACAGAAGAACTTCAGAAAGAAGGTTTCGGCATCTTAACTGAAATCGACGTGCAGGCAACCCTCAGGAAAAAACTGGATGTTGATTTCAGGAAATACAGAATCCTTGGCGCCTGTAACCCGCCTTTTGCCTATAAAGCCCTGCAGGTGGAACCCAACATCGGGACCATGCTGCCATGCAATGTGGTTGTTATGGAAACGGAAGATGGAAAAATCCTGGTTAGTGCAGTGGACCCGGCAGCCTCAATGATGGCTGTGGAAAATACTGAATTGAACTCTATTGCTGAGCAGATCCGGAAAAAACTGGAAAATGTAATGGCGAATCTATAATATGAAAAACTTTCATTATCAGGGAGTATCGCAATTAAGCATGCATGCAAACCAGGGTCAATAGAATATATCGTACCTATGGCACTCCACATGATTCATATGAAACAGACTGCAAATATAAAGATGATTTTCAGTTCTGCCATTTTACATTTATTAACTTTGCAGAATGGAAACCACAACCCTGCATATCAAAAATATGGTTTGCAACCGGTGCATCTGGGCGGTGCAACGCGAATTGAAAAGAATGGAGTTAAAGCCTTTATCGGTGGTGCTGGGCGAAGCAACTGTTGAGGGCCCGGTTGACGAAGAAACAGTTCATCAAATCGATCAGGCATTCCAAAAAATCGGTTTTGAATTGATCGATGACAAGAGAAGCCGGTTGATGGAAAAAATCAGGACAGAGGTGATTAATTACATCCATTACGACCATGAAATTAAAGGTCATGTGAATTTTTCAAACCACCTTTCACGGGAATTAGGTTACGATTATTCCTACCTGAGTGGTCTTTTTTCTTCGGTGGAAGGCTTGACCATTGAGAAATATATTATTTTACAACGCATTGAAAAAGTAAAGGAATTATTGGTTTATGATGAACTGACATTAAGTGAAATTTCTTATCGTACAGGTTACAGCAGCGTACAACACCTTTCCCAACAGTTTAAAAAAACCACCGGACTCACCCCTTCTCACTTTAAACGGATCAAAGAAAAAAAGCGCAGTTCCCTGGATGAGATATAAAACAAAAAAGATATAAATCTTTTCCTGAATTTTATAAATCAATTCTTAATAATAAGTCTTTATTTTGTTGCAGAATTGAAAAAAAAATGTTCAAATTAATCAGTCATATTGCATTGTTGGTTTTAATTCTGTTGTCAGCAACAGGATTGACAATTAATATGCATTTTTGCCAGGATCAGTTATATGATTTTGCGCTGAGTGCCTCCGCGCATGATTGTTGCGGATCCGGCGGGCATGAAAAACATCACCCAATGGATTCTGAGATGGACAATACAGATCTTTGTGATGATGGAACCATAATGATTGAATCAACGGATGAATTTTTCATGCCGGCATATTCCTTCAACTTCGATGACATCCGTCAAATTGAATTGTTTTATCCAACTCATATATTAACCAATCAAAGCACAACCAATAGTGCTTTAAGCAAACTGCTTGTTTCCAAGAAACCACCAACACCACAAAAGGTGGTGCTTTCTAAGATCCAGTCTTTCCTTATCTAAACCCTCTTCAGGGGTCTGTTTGGCTTGATGCAAATAATTAAGTAATTTTCAACTCGTTTATTTTCAAAGTTTTACTTAAAATTCTGTCTGGCACTCACTTCGATTATCATTATTTCCACATCTGTAACCAGTCATATAATACTTAACCGAAATTAATTATGCTAAACAAAATCATCCGATTCTTCCTGGAGAACAAACTGGTGACCTTTCTGATGCTGTTTGTTTTTATAGCATGGGGAATTGTTACCGCACCATTTACCTGGGAAACAGGATTTTTCCCCCGCGATCCGGTGCCAGTAGATGCCATTCCTGACATTGGTGAGAATCAACAGATTGTATATACTGAATGGGCGGGGCAGTCTCCGCAGGATATAGAAGATCAAATCTCCTATCCCCTGACAACTGCTCTTTTGGGTATCCCAGGGGTGAAAGATATCAGAAGTAATTCCATTTTCGGTTTATCCAGCATCTATATCATTTTTGAGGAGGATATTGAGTTTTACTGGAGTCGTACACGCATATTGGAAAAACTCAATTCCCTGCCTTCGGGCACACTACCGGAAGAAGTAACCCCCGCCCTGGGTCCGGATGCTACTGCTCTCGGACAGGTTTACTGGTACACACTGGAAGGCCGTGATAAAGAGGGTAATCCGGCCGGGGGATGGGATCCGCATGAATTAAGGACCATACAGGATTTTTATGTGGGATACTCGCTAACTTCAGCCAAAGGTATAGCAGAGGTTGCCTCAATTGGCGGTTTTGTTAAGGAATACCAGGTGGATATCGATCCCAATGCCATGCGTGCACACGGTGTCACTGTTGCCCAGATTATGGCAGCCGTTAAAAACAGCAACCTGGACATAGGAGCCAGGACCATTGAATTTAACAGGGCTGAGTATCTTGTCCGTGCACTGGGTTACATAAAAACTCTTGAAGATCTAGAGGAAAGTGTTGTGACTGTACGCAACCACATACCCATAAGGATTAAGGATGTTGCAAAGGTGAATTTTGGACCGGCAACACGAAGAGGTGGATTGGATAAGGGAGGTGCCGAGGCGGTTGGCGGAGTGGTTGTAGCCAGGTATGGAGCGAATCCACTTGAAGCAATTAATAATGTAAAGGATAAAATTGCCGAAATATCACCCGGCCTGCCAAGTAAGACACTGGATGACGGCACCGTCTCAAAGGTCACCATTGTTCCTTTTTACGACCGTACCGGATTGATAAAAGAGACATTGGGTACTCTGGAATCCGCCCTGACCGAGGAAGTGATCATAAGCATCATAGTGGTTATCATACTGATGTTAAGTCTGCAGGCCTCATTTCTCATTTCGAGTCTGCTGCCTCTCGGGGTGCTTATGACATTCATCGTCATGAAACAGTTTGGGGTCGATGCTAATATTGTTGCACTTTCCGGTATAGCCATTGCCATTGGTGTGATGGTGGATGTGGGTGTAGTATTTACCGAAAATATCGTCAGGCATCTCGAAATGCCGGAAAACAAGGGGGCCCGGGGTAAAGAATTGCTTAATGTAATATATGAGGGGACAACAGAAGTAGCTACAGCAGTTATAACAGCTTTATTTACAACGGTAATAAGTTTCCTGCCTGTATTTGCAATGCAGGCTGCTGAGGGAAAACTGTTTAAACCCCTGGCCTTTACCAAGACATTTGCCATGATCTCGGCACTTATTATTGGTTTAATGATTATACCGGCCCTTGCCCATGTGGTGTTCTCCATCCGATTTGATAAGGTCAGGATAAAACGGATTTTCAATATCATATTAATAACTGCAGGCATCATCTTTATTATCGCCTTCAAAACCTGGCTTGCCTTTGTTTTGATCGCTTTCGGAATAAATGGTTTGCTGGAAAGCAAATGGCCTGAAAACAGAAAGCATTTTGTAAACTATATTAATATAGCCCTGGCACTTTTGGTTGTTCTGTATTTCCTTTCCATTGAGTGGATGCCATTGGGGGCACAGAGGAGTCTCTTCCTGAATATTCTTTTCGTAGTGATCCTGGTGGTTGTGGTACTCGGGTCTTTAATGAGCATTGTCAGGTATTATAAACCCATATTGAAATGGTGTCTTAACAACAAATGGAAATTCCTCAGTGTTCCTATTGGAATAACTTTACTTGGAATTATTATCTGGCAAGGTGTTGACAATATTTTTGGCTTCATGCCGGAGGGTATAAAACAAACCAAAGTCTGGCGGAGTGCTGAAAACACTTTCCCTGGCATTGGCAAGGAATTCATGCCAACCCTGGATGAAGGATCTTTTCTGTATATGCCGACAACCATGCCTCATTCCGGGATTGAAGAGAATCTGGAGGTGATTGCCATGCTCGATAAAAAAGTCAATACCATCCCGGAAGTGGAAAATGTTGTAGGGAAATGGGGCCGCGTAAACTCAGCACTGGATCCTGCTCCCACATCCATGTATGAGAATTTAATTAATTATAAATCGGAATATATGTTGGATGAGAATGGGCATCGTATAAGATTTAAGGTTAATAAAGAAGGCGCCTTCCTGCTCAACGATGGAAGTATATATGATGCTGCTCAAGAAAGATTCCGCCCCATCTCAAAAGATGATCTGATCCCCGACAAAAAAGGTAAATATTTCCGACAGTGGAGGGATCATATCAAATCTACAGACGATATATGGAATGAAATCCTTTCTCATTCGAAAATACCGGGACTCACTTCTGCGCCTAAACTGCAGCCTATTCAAACCCGGTTGGTCATGTTACAGACAGGTATGAGAGCCCCAATGGGTATTAAGGTTTTCGGTCCGGACCTGGAGACCATTGAGAAAACCGGATTTGCTCTGGAAAAATTCCTTAAGGAAGTACCAGGTATTGAGCCGATATCAGTATTTGCAGACAGGGTAGTAGGTAAGCCATACCTGGAAATAGATATTGACAGAAAAGCCATCTCCAGGTACGGACTCACCATTAAGGATATGCAAATGCAGATCAGCACAGCCATTGGCGGTATGAAGCTGACCACGACAGTTGAAGGCAGGGAGCGATTCCCTGTCAGGGCAAGATATGCCCGTGAATTCAGGGACAACCCGGAAGATCTGAAGAAGGTTTTAATTCCAACTGCCACCGGTATCCAGGTTCCCCTGGGAGAACTGGCCAAGATCACATATATACGTGGTCCACAGCTGATAAAGAGCGAAAATACTTTCCTGAACGGGTATGTTATTTTTGATAAAAAGCCGGATTATGCTGAAGTTGATGTGGTCGAAAACGCCCAGGATTATCTGAATGAAAAAATTGAATCGGGAGAATTCATCGTACCGGCCGGAGTGAATTACATTTTTACCGGCAACTATGAAAACCAGATCAGGGCCACAAAAAGACTGATGATCGTTGTTCCGATCTCCCTTATCATCATATTTCTTATCCTCTATTTTCAATTCAAGTCGGTTGTTACTTCTTCAATGATCTTCACCGGAATTTTTGTCGCTTTTTCAGGGGGATTCCTGATGCTGTGGCTTTTCAGTCAAAGCTGGTTTATGAACTTCAATTTTGGAGGAATGAACATGCGTGATCTTTTCCAGATGGGCACAATAAATATAAGTGTGGCCGTCTGGGTTGGATTTATAGCACTTTTTGGAATTGCCACGGATGATGGGGTGATTATGGGTACTTATCTGATGCAGGTTTTTCGAAAGAAACAGCCAGGAAGTGTTCCTGAAGTCAGAGATTCTGTTATTGATGCCGGTAGTAAAAGAGTACGGCCGGCCATGATGACCGCTGCTACTACCATTATTGCCCTTATTCCGGTCTTGACTTCTACAGGAAAAGGATCTGATATCATGGCCCCAATGGCCATACCCTTATTCGGAGGTATGATCATCCAGGTGATGACCATGTTTGTGGTTCCTGTTCTGTACAGTATGTGGCGGGAAAAACAACTTCGCAGGACCCTAATAAAGAATGTGTAAAAATGAAAAAAACAAACCTATATAAAACGATTCTTTCGCTCAGTATCTTGTTGCTGAGTTACACGGCAGGTGCACAGGATGTCCTTGAGAAATACCTGGTCACCGCCGCTGAAAACAATCCCGGATTGAAGGCCAGGTTTAATGAATACATGGCTGCACTGGAAGTAGCCCCACAGGTAAAAGCACTTCCTGATCCTCAATTGGCCTTCGGATATTTCATACAGCCTGTTGAAACCAGGGTTGGTCCACAGGAATTCCGGATCTCTGCGCTGCAAATGTTTCCGTGGTTTGGCACATTGAAAGCCAGAGAAAATGTGGCCATTCAAACAGCAAAAGCGAAGTACGAAGCCTTTGAGGAGGCAAAATCCAAGCTGTTTAATGACGTACGCGGGACCTATTTCAACATTTATTTTAATAAAAAAGCAATCGAAATTGTGCGTGATAATATTTACATCTTAAACACATTCAGAAAACTCGCTCTTATTAAAGTTGAGGCCGGAATTGTATCTCCTGTTGATGAATACAGAATAGAAATGGAAACAGGCGATCTGGAAAACCAGCTTGCCTTGCTTATTGATAACTATTTTTCTCTGGAAGTGGCTTTTTACAACCTCCTGAACTCTGAAAAGGAAGTGGTTGCCCTGCCGGACATATTGTGGGATAATGAACCGGAATTATCCAAACAGGCTCTGCTGGACAGTATCATGGCCCGGAATCACCAGCTGCTGGGACTCGAAATGCAAACCGAAGCCCTCAGATTCAGACAGGAAGTGTCACGCAAAGCAGGCATGCCTGATTTTTCGATCGGACTGGATTACATTTTTGTGGGCAAAGGGCAAAACAATCTCAGTGGCACTGATGCCTTTGTATTCCCAAAGATTGGAATCACCATTCCTCTCTACAGAAAGAAATACAAAGCCATGATCAATGAAGTGGCCTACCTGGAAACTGCAAAGGAGAATGAGAAGCTTGACAGGCAAAATATGATTGAAACACTTTTTGAAAACACCTGGAAAGAGTATCTGGATGCAGACCGGAGAATTGCATTATATATTGATCAATCGGAACTTTCTGAGAAATCAATTCAATTGCTGGAAACAGAGTATATAACGGCAAATATAAATTTTGAAGAAATACTTCGAATGGAAAGGAAACTGCTCTTCTATACGCTTGAACTTGAGAGGGCGCGTGCAGATAAACAGGCTGCTGTATCTTTTGTTGAATACTTAATGGGCAATTAAAAGAAAGAGACATGAAATTTCAAAACTTAGTTTTTTAATCAATAAACAATATTATCGCATCATCAAAATAGAGTAAATCATGAAAAAATTAATCGATATCCTACGGGAGAACTATCTGATCATTCTGGGTGTTCTGATCTTTGGTATTCTTGCCGGATACATCATTGGCAAATCAGGAAATCAGGAAATCAGCACATCTTCAAATCTCCAGACCGACGAATCAACACATCAACCCGAAGGTGAAACAGCAGATCAGATATGGACCTGCTCAATGCATCCGCAAATCAAACAGGACAAGCCGGGGCAATGCCCGATTTGTGGCATGGACCTGATCCCCCTGGAAACCGGACAATCCGATCAGGAAGATATTGATCCTGATGAAATACAAATGACAGAATCGGCTGCAAAACTGGCTGATATTCAAACCATCATTGTAGAAAAAGGGATCCCGAATAAGGAAATATTCCTGCAGGGTAAAGTGCAAGCGGATGAAAGAAGAATCTCCGAATTGACGGCCCGGTTTGGAGGACGTATTGAAAAACTATTTGTCAACTTCACGGGAGAGCATGTCACTAAAGGTGAAAAACTGGCAACCGTCTATTCTCCGGAGTTGGTTACAGCTCAGCGTGAACTTCTTGAAGCTACAGGATATAAAGACATTCGACCTGCCCTGTACAATGCCGCCCGGGGTAAACTTAGATTATGGGACCTGACCGGGAAACAGATCGATGCCATTGAGAAGGATGGAGAACCACAATTATACTTTGACATTCTTTCACCAATAACTGGCACGGTCACCAAAAGACATGTGGCCCTGGGAGATTATGTCAAAGAGGGATCAGCCCTGTTTGAGGTCATCGACCTCACCCATGTGTGGATCATGTTTGATGCCTATGAAAGCGACCTGCCCTGGCTCAACAATGGTGATAAGGTGAAATACAATTTACAGTCCTTGCCCGGAAAGTCATTCCAGGGGAAGGTGGTCTATATTGATCCCTTCATTGATCCGGGTACCCGTGTGGCCAAAGTAAGGGTTGAGCAAAACAACCCCGGCCTTTTATTAAAGCCGGAAATGTTTGCAAACGGATTGGTTGAATCCATTGCAGCAGGAGCAGCAAGAGAGATCCTGATCCCTAAATCATCAATTCTATGGACCGGAAAACGGGCCGTTGTATATGTAAAAATGGCCGACAGGGATCAACCCTCTTTTAAATACCGTGAGATTGAATTGGGTCCGGAAGCGGGGAAATTTTATGTGGTGAGCACCGGACTTGACGAAGGTGAGGAAATTGCAGCACACGGAGTGTTTAAAATAGATGCTGCCGCCCAGCTTGCCGGAAAACCAAGCATGATGAACCCCGAAGGCGGGAAAATATCTACCGGACACAACCATGGCGGCACCCCCATGAGTGATGAAGAAATGGCAAATATGGACAAACAGCCTTCTCAAAATACGAAAATCTCAGGGGAAATCCCCATGGATTTTAAAATGCAACTTGGTGAAGTGGTGAAGCAATACCTTTTACTGAAAAATGCATTTGTTGAGTCCAATGAAAAGGATGTGGAAGCTGCTGCCAAAAAAACACTTGAGGCTTTGAATAAGGTTGATATGACACTGCTTAAAGGTGATGCACACAACCAATGGATGAAGCTGCAAAAGCCTGTAAAAGATAATCTGAATGGCATTATTCAGATGAAAGGAATAGAAATGAAACGCTCGCATTTCAGTATTGTTTCGGATAAATTATCCCAGGCCATAAAAGCATTCGGTGTGCATAATAACACCACAAGCGCTTTATATCTTGAGTTTTGTCCCATGGCATTTGATAACAAAGGGGCATTCTGGATCAGCGAGACAAAAGAAATTAAAAACCCTTATTTCGGCGAAGCAATGCTGACCTGCGGGGAAGTAAAAGAAACCATAAAATAAAAAGTTAGCAGCCGGCATACCGGTGGGCTGTGTCCCAGGGTACCGGAAATTTCAATAATTAATAACAAAAACAAAAAATCAAGTATCATGAAAGTAATTAAGTATTTAGCATTTACAGGAATCATCATTGTTTCATTTGTGGCGTTATCGTGCCAAAAAGGAAATTCCCCGAACCCGGATCTGACGGAAGGCGTTGTTGGAACCTATATTGGAACCCTGAAAAATGGCACCACCGGGAATTTCGTAGATGCCACTGCCGATGTCATAAAAACAGATGAAAGCATCGTACAGATCCATTGTTATTCCACCAATCTGGATACCACTTTTGTAATGGAAATATTTGAAAATGGAGACAGTATGATGGTCTGTAATATCGGTTCCGAATTCAAGAACCAATACGGCCATGGCAGAATGAATAAACATCACATGATGGGGAATACAAACTGGCAAAACTGGATGCACCACAAGGATGAAGAACACAGCCAGGGAGATGAGCATTTTGGCGGATTTAACATGAAGGATCACAGCTTCAATTACACATTTATAATGAGTGATCCCCTGAAGAGTTTTACACTTCAGTTTAACGGTAAAAAACAATAAGTATTTTTTTAACAACTAATAATTAATATCATGAAAACAAGAACATTAGCATTAATTGCAGGCATATTTGCATTTGGCCTGAGCACTCTGTTTGGCCAGGAAATGCACAAAGAGCATTCCGGCCACATGGCAGATCAGAAAAAAGCAGAAGCCCCGGATGCCTTCCAAAAACAACTTACAGGTGTTTTAACCGAATACCTTGCACTGAAAGATGCCCTGGTGGCTTCAGATGAAAGCAAAGCAGAAACTGCAGCAAAAAAGACACTCAAAGCACTCGGGTCTGTTGACATGAGTTTGCTCAAAGGCGATGCACACATGAAGTGGATGGGCCAGCTGGAAACCATTAACAGCAACCTGAATGGCATTGTTAGTATGAAGGGTATTGAAATGAAACGCAGTCATTTTAGTGTGGTATCTGATGAGCTGTCATCTGCCGTAAAAAGCTTTGGAATTGAAAATAATGAGACGGTATATATTGATTATTGTCCTATGGCCAATAACAATAATGGCGCCTATTGGTTAAGCGCTGATAAAGAAATCCGGAATCCTTACTTTGGCGATAAGATGCTCAAGTGTGGTAAGGTGAAGGAAACGATAGAGTAATAGTAAAGCAGTTTTATGAACCTTCGGGGTTTTTCAAAACCCCGAAGGCTTCAACCAACTGCCGCCTGAAGGATTTAAAAAGTCGCCATGGAATATTTCATCAAAGACCCAATTAAAACAGGGAAATTAAAAGCGCTGAATTAATTAAAATGAATATACGCTGTTTATCAGCAGTTTAGGAAATATTTATATGGAGCAGATGCCTGTTGAATGTTACAAAACCTTTAAAATTAAAAGAATTATGAATCCGAAAGTATTATTTATCCTTGCTTTTGCCCTGGTAACCGGTGTGTCATTGGCACACGAAGGGCATAAAAAGAACAAAGCCGATAGCGCAAAGATCGAGGAAAAAATGGAACATGCAGGGCAGATTGACCAGCCTGACACTACGGATGAACATCATGTTGAAGAAATGCAGGTCCACCATGAGTCATTGATGGGGAAAGCAAATCTGGAGGATTTTCCCACCCTGCATCCCCTGGTTGTTCATTTCCCTATTGTTCTTCTTCTCCTTGCAGTTCTCAGTCAGTTTACCGGACTTTTTGTCCTGAAAGAACAACTAAGCTGGGCCACCCTGATTTTAGTGTTCTTTGGATTTATCGGGGCTCTGGTGGCGAGCAGATTTGTTCATCCGCATACCGGGGAATTGCCTCAAATACCTGCCTGGTTGTTGCTGCAACATGAGAAATATGCAGATTTGACACTTTACACCAGTCTTGTGGGGCTGGTATTGAAAGCGGTCAGCCATTTCTTTCTGAAAAGGAAAATATGGGCCGAATCGCTTGTATTTATTACCCTGGCTTTATCCGGGTGGTTTATAACATCAGCCAGCCATTTTGGAGCACAGCTCACACATATTGAGGGCATTGGACCACAGGGACATTATCTTGAAACAGATTCATCCGGGGAGGAACACACTCATTAAGCAATCATATTTTCTCCTGACAGATGTTAGTTTTTAACAAAAAAACTGAAGAACATGAAAAACAAGAAAAAAAAATACCTTATTCTGCTTTCTGTTATTGTGAGTTCCTTACTTATTGTTGCATCAACCCAGCCGGGCGACTGGAAAGCCCCCCCCGAAGCAGACAAGCTTATTAATCCCATAAAAGGTGATGCCAAAGCAACGGCATCAGGCAAGAAACTGTATAATCAGATGTGTGCTATTTGTCATGGCAATAAGGGCAAAGGCGATGGGATGGCAGGGATCAACCTTAATCCAAGACCGGGAGATCTGTCCGGTGAGAAATTTCAAAGCCAGACTGACGGAGCAGTTTTTTGGAAAATATCCGAAGGCCGGTCGCCAATGGCCTCTTATAAAACTGCCTTAACAGAAACGCAACGATGGCATTTGATCAATTATTTGAGAACATTGAAAAAGTAGAACCATGGAAAGAGTAGCATTAATATCACTGGTGTTTTTGACCCTGGCGTTGCCCAATTTGTCTGCTCAGGACTACAAGCCCAGTAAAACGCAATTCATGATCCGGGGCTACGGAAATGCCGGATTTACATACAAAAAAAACAATGGAGATTTGGCAACTACTTTCGAAGGCTCCAGCTTTGCTCCCATATTTCTTTTCAAACACTCAGACAGATTATTGTTCGAAGCCGAACTGGAGTTTGTAATGGAAGAAAACAACACGCTGGAGATAGGCTTTGAATATGCCAATGTCAGTTATGTGTTAAACAAATACATGATCATCCGTGCTGGAAAATTCTTGCTGCCTTTCGGTACCTTCATGGAAAAGTTGCATCCTTCATGGATCAATAAGTTTTCGACCAAACCTTTGGGATTCGGCCATGACGGCATTGCTCCCTCGTCTGGAATCGGTTTGGAATTAAGAGGTGCCGCTCCTGTTGGCGGGGCAAAAATCAACTACTCACTGTATCTCACCAATGGCCCCGCACTGAAAGATGGCAGTGACGAACCGGAGGAAGCCGGCATGCTCAGTTTTGAGAATTTTATCGATAACAATAATAATAAAACCCTTGGAGGACGTATTGGAATTCTTCCGTTCTCCAATTCATCGGTTGAACTTGGTTTTTCTGCGTACTCGGGTAAGGCAGGCAACCGAGGGGACGAGCTTTATGAAAATGTTGGGGCATTTCTTTACGCCGTCGATTTTTCATTTGTCAGGCAAATCAGCCCCCTGAAAGGAGTAATAGACATTAAAGCACAATACAACCAATCCAATGTTGACGATGCCAACTATTATGAAATGGAACCCGGGGACAGCATTCTAACTGCATACACTTTCAACAATGCCAGCAGTGGATTATATGCCCAGTTAAGTTACAGGCCATCCATGTTAAACAACAATTTCTTCAGAAACCTGGAAGTGGCAGGCCGGTATTCCTCATTAAACACTCCTGAAGGGGCAGAATGGGAACAAGAAGCCACCCAAATAGCCATTGGCCTGAATTACTGGATGAGCTGGAGGTCTGTCCTGAAATTCAGCTACCAGGTTACTGAAAGTGAAGGCGGACACGACAATCCTCAGGGAAAAACCACAACTACAGGAATATTTGCCCATTGGGCCATAGGATTTTAAAACTTAAAAAGTATTCATTATGAAAAGACTATCACTAATACCCGGAATTGCCGCAATAATAGTTTTCATCGTTATTATTAACAGTTGTGCCACTCAAAGGGAAATAACAGCTCAAAAAACAGGCGCACAATTATGGGGTGAAAACTGTATTCGCTGCCACAACACCCCTTCGCCCGCCGAGTATAACGATGTTGACTGGGAAACAACCGGTTTGCATATGCGTATCCGGGCTAACATTACAGATGAAGAAATAACCAAAATTATAGAGTTCCTGAAAACTGCCAATTAAAGTTAATCATAATGATATGGGCACTTATTATTTAAAATATTTTTCTGTTTTCCAAAAAGAAATTCTTTGGCATATTCTTATTGGCGCCGTAACAGGGTATTTAATAATACACCCCATAACAATGGTGATTTACTGGATTGAGTTTAATAATGACAGCCTGTCTGTTCAGCTAATTAAAGAGGTTGTTTTGAGCAGGTTTCTGCATTCATTCAGTTCCCACATGTTGCCAATGTCATTGTTGTTTATAATTATTGGAAGCTTCATTGGATTGGGATCAGGAATATATTCCGGGATCATCAGGAAAAATAAAGTCTCCATAAAATCAAATGAGAGTTTTTTAATAAAAAGTGTCCGTAAACTTATTGAGGAGGGGGAAAGCCAAACTGTCGGATTCGAATCCTCACTCAGATATGATTACCGGCAAGTTAAGACCGATAAATCACTGGAATCAATTGTTCTTATTAAGATTGCAGGATTTCTAAATTCAAAGGGAGGAATGCTTCTCCTTGGGGTGGATCACTTTGGAACAATTTTAGGATTGGCAAATGACTACTGGACCCTGAAACGTAAAGATAAGGAAGGATTTCAACAGCGCATTGTTTTTATCGTTTCAAACAGTTTGGGTACAGATATTTGCTCACTCCTGCATATCACATTTCATACAATACATGAGAAGGAAATATGTTGCCTGAACATTGATCCGTCCCAAAGACCGGTATATGTAAAGGAGGGCCAAAGAACCGTTTTTTACTTAAGAACAGGAAATGTTACAAAGCCCCTGAACACAAAAGAAACAGTTGAATACCTTAGAACCAAGAAATGAAATTTCAACAAATAATCATGGAACCATACTTAAAAACACAATTTTTTAAATCTGCCAAACCACTGACAGGTGAGGACCAGGAAAAATTAAAGGCAGCACTTCCCGATGTGGAAGATTTGAAGATCATCGACCTTACAAATACAGGCATTACAATAGAATATAATACGTATTTGTATTCGGATACAAGCGTTGCCAAACTATTAGAGGATGAAGGCTTTATTATTATAAAAAAGAAAAAAACCGGATTTCTGAAAGGGAAAATTGAGGCTCTGGCAGAGAGTAATAAAAAGAACCTTGGCAATCAAAAACTGGATTGCTGTAAGTTGCCAAAATAATTACTGATAGTAATAATTAACCTTATGTTTCTAAAACTACTGATCATATCAATTGTCCTGGTCGCTTTGACCATGCTGCTGTTTGGCATCAAGCTTCTTTTTAACAAAGAGGCTGAATTCCCTGCTCATTCCTGCACGATTAAAAAAGGTGAACCCATTGACCAGGAAGCTTGCTCTGCGTGTGATCTGAAGGACATTGTCAATTGCCCGGAAAATGAAACACTTAATAATTTGAAAGCATAGTCACATAAACACAACCACACCTAAAATACATGGATTTCTAAATTTGATAAAAACCGATATATTATGAAACTCATTAAAGCGTACATCCGTAATCGTAAAACTGAAGAAGTTTACAAAGCTTTGTTCAGTGCCGGTTATTGTTGCATGACACTTGTTGATTGCGACGGGACCGGGAAGTATTCAGATCATTCAAAAGATCACATCAGTGATAAATACCCTTTTGCCGATGCCTACCGGGTTATTAAAATTGAATTGCTGGTGCCAGAAGAAGATATTAGTAAAGTGGTAAGCATTATCAGGAAAAATGGGCGCACTGGCTACAAGGGAGATGGAATGATCATCATATCTCCTGTGGAAAATGTTTATAAAGTACGAACCGACGAAGAGGGAATTCGGGCTGTCTGATACATCCTGAAACAATTTTAAAAACCCTCTCAACAAAATTTGAATAGATTGTGCAATGTTGTGAAAAAATAAATTGCCACGAAAAAGGACTGATCTGTGTCCCCGATGTTAAGGTGCCACGAATCGTAGTTATTGGTGGTGGATTTGCAGGTCTCAGGCTTGCAAAAAGTTTGAAAGACCGGCCTGTTCAAATCATGCTGATAGACAAAAACAATTTTCATCAATTCATACCACTTCTTTATCAGGTAGCAACAAGTGGAATTGAACCGGACAACATTGTTTTCCCATTCCGGAAAATTTTCAGCCGTCAGTCAAATATTGTGTTCCGGATGGCTGAAGCAACCTGTATTGATGCAGATAATAATATTTTAAATACTTCCATTGGCAGTGTTAAGTACGATTATCTGGTGCTGGCTCAGGGCAGTGCCGTAAATTTCTTCGGGAATGAAAGTTTTGAAAAGGGAGGGCAAGGCTTAAAATCCATAACCGATGCATTGGATATCCGCAGTCACGTGCTTCAGAATCTGGAGAATGCGGCGGTTACCTGTATTGCCGGAGAAAAAGCCCTGCTAAGTACTATTGTTATCGTGGGTGGCGGTCCGGCCGGTGTTGAAATGGCAGGGGCACTGGCTGAATTCAAAAAGTACATCTTACCCAACGATTATCCCGAACTTGAAAAAGTCGGGATGAAAATCTACCTTATTGAAGCCGGCAATAAGCTGCTGCAGGCCATGCCCGGAAAACTATCGGCAAAAACACTTCGTTATCTTGAAGATCTGAAAGTGGAAGTCCTGCTCAATGTTCAGGTAGAGTCCTATAACAATCCAACGGTAGTTCTGAGTGAACGGGCAAACATTCAGGCTTCAACATTTATCTGGACGGCCGGCGTGCAAGGCGAATCGGTTGAAGGATTGCCTGGTGATGTGTACAACAGGCAAAACAGGATCCGGGTGGATGAATATAACAGGGTGGAAAACACTAAAAATATTTTCGCCATTGGCGATATTGCCTGCATGAAAACCGGAGCATTCCCAAACGCCCACCCGATGGTGGCTCAGGTTGCCGTTCAACAAGGAAAATTGCTGGCTCAAAATCTCGTCAGGATGATAGAAAACAAGAGCCTGCAGGCCTTTAAATATCGCGACCGAGGGACAATGGC
>CAYOFK010000046.1:0-9028 GCA_964403185.1 uncultured Rikenellaceae bacterium
ACCTGCTCCCTGTTCATCCATACATAAACTGGCCTAGTTTGGCAAAACTGGCCTTTGGATTCATGCATAAGACCGGGATCTTCGAACTGTTTGCAATAATGTACTGCTCTGAGGCCCCCAGCACATAACTGGCCATGGTTATGTTTTTTGTTGTAGTAATCAGGATCAGGTCGGCATTCATATCCTGGGCAAAAACCAGACATTCTTTGGCGAAATTGTTTGATTTTGGCATTTCATGGATTTCGTATTCAATTCCGTTCTGAATGAGGAAGCGCACCGCAAAATTCAGGTTGATGTTTGTCTTTCTCAGGAGCGCTTTATCTGTGATCTTCTGTTTTAAAATATGGACCTTGGAATCGAAGTATTTTCCCATATATATGGCCCACTGTAACTTTTCCTTATTTTCAGAGCGGAAATCAACGGGGAACACAATATTCTTGTATTTCTCCCAGTCGGTTGGCTTGTCCTGAACAACGATAAAAGGCGCTTTTGAGCCGACAATGACTTTCAGAGCCCAGCTCCCTGTAATCTTTTGCATGCCCTTCATGCCATGTGTTCCCATGACCACCAGGCTGGCTTCATTTTCATTGGCATAATCGGAAATTTCTGAGAATATGCTGCCTTCATGAACACGCCCTTCAATTTCCAGGTCATGTTCATCCCCATACTTTTTTGCCGCCTCGTCAAGTTTTTCTTTCACAGCAGCAGCCTTGGTATAAGATAGTTTCTTATCAATAATATGTAACAAAACAATTGCCAGATCTACCATCTTACAAATCTTTATGCCATGCAGAAGGGCATTTTCAGCAATTTTTGTAAAGTCCCATGGAATCAAAATAAAATTTCTGTTTTTCTCCATTTCGAATTGATTTTATTCAGACTGAACCTAAACTTTAAAGATAAAAAAAAAACGTCAATTTCAGATTTTAAGTATGCCACAAAGCTGTTTTTATCTGCTGGAAGAAACCAAAGCTTTTTACTTAATTTCAGAATTTATGGGGCCTTCAAGCCGAAAAAATTTTATTTTTGCAGGGCAGGACAAATTTTATACCATAAAGAATGCAGAGACCTGATAAGATTAAGGATTTATTTCAATCCAAAGAATTTGGAAAAAGCGTCGAGATCAAAGGCTGGGTGCGTACCAGGAGAGGCAGTAATAAGATCACTTTTATTGCACTCAATGACGGATCTGTGATCCACAGCATTCAGGTTGTGGTGGACCATTCTTTATTCGACAGGGAGGAGGTAAAGAATATCACCACCGGCTCTTGTATCCGGGTTGCAGGAAAAATTACAGAATCAATGGGAAAAGGACAGCGTGTTGAAATACAGGCTTCAGAGATCGAGTTGTACGGAGGTGCGGACCCGGAAACCTACCCGCTTCAGAAAAAGGGGCACAGCCTTGAGTTTTTGCGAAGTATAGCCCATTTACGTCCCCGGACCAATACCTTTGGTGCGATCTTCAGGATACGCCACGCCCTGGCCTATGCCACACACAAATACTATAACGATAAAGGATTCTTCTGCCTGCATACTCCCATTATTACAGGCTCCGATGCAGAAGGTGCCGGTGAAATGTTCAGAGTGTCTGTCCTGGATCCCCAGGATCCACCACTAACGGAAAATGGTAAAGTAGACTTTTCCGAGGATTTTTTCGGTAAGGAAACGAACCTTACCGTATCGGGACAGTTGGAAGGAGAACTTGGGGCTCTTGCACTTACGGAAATCTATACTTTCGGTCCCACTTTCAGGGCGGAAAACTCCAACACACCCAGACACCTTGCAGAGTTCTGGATGATAGAACCCGAAATGGCCTTCTATGACATCCATGACAATATGGATCTGGCGGAGGAATTCCTGAAATATCTGGTTGAATATGTTCTGAACCATTGCACGGACGACCTGGAGTTTCTCAATAAAATGTATGATAATGAACTCATTGAACGCCTGAAACTTGTGATCGCTGACGATTTTATCAGAATAAGTTATACAGAGGCCGTTGAGATTCTCAGGGCTTCAGGTGAGAAATTTGAATTTCCGGTGAAATGGGGAACCGATCTTCAGGCAGAGCACGAGCGCCACCTGGTGGAAAAACATTTCAGAAAGCCGGTAATACTTACGGATTATCCAAAGGAAATCAAAGCCTTCTACATGAAACAAAACGACGACGGTAAAACAGTACGCGCCATGGATGTTTTATTTCCACGGATTGGTGAAATCATCGGAGGATCACAGAGGGAGGAAGTATATGAAAAATTGAAAAACAGAATTGATGAACTGGAAATCCCCGATACAGACCTCTGGTGGTACCTTGAAACACGTAAATTTGGAACGGCGCCCCACAGCGGATTTGGACTGGGTTTTGAACGTATGGTATTGTTCGTAACCGGAATGGCAAACATCCGGGATGTAATACCCTTCCCCAGGACTCCCAAGAATGCTGAGTTTTAAATCATTGCGAAATTGTTTTTTTTTGTTAATTTGGATATGAAATCAATTCGGGAACAGCTGCGGTAACATGCTACGGCAACGGCTACAACATAAATTACTTCAAAAGCTTTCTCCACAGCAAATTCAAATGATAAAGCTGCTGGAAATCCCGGCTATAGAACTGGAACAGCGTATCAAAAAAGAACTGGAAGACAATCCCACACTGGAAGAAGGGACAGAATCGGTTTCCGATGATGCCGACCAGGATGAAAATGTTACCGAAGAAGAAATTGGCACTGATTCAGAGGAGTTTTCACTAAGTGATTATCTGAATGATGAAGACGTACCTACTTATAAACTGCAGTCCAGGAACTACTCACGGGACGACAAGAAAAATGAAATCCCGTTTTCAATCGGGGCTACCTTTCACGATCACCTTGAATCCCAGATGGGGCTGCGAAAATTGACGGAAACCCAGGATTTACTCAGCAAATATATTATCGGCAACATTGATGAAGACGGGTATCTGCGCAGAGAGCTGGAGAATATTGTTGATGACCTGGCTTTTTCACGAAATTTTTCAACCACCGAAGAAGAATTGCTGGAGGTGTTGCGTATCATCCAGGATCTTGATCCGGCCGGGGTGGGAGCCCGGGACCTGCAGGAATGCCTGTTGCTCCAGATCGATAGGAAGGATCGCAATCAGCCGGTTATCCAAAGAACCTGGGATGTGTTAAAATACCACTTTGATGAGTTTGCGAAAAAGCATTATGATAAGATCCTTGCCCGTTTAAACATATCGGAAGAAGAACTCAAAGAATCTTTAAATGAAATACTGAAACTGAATCCCAAACCGGGAAGTTCTTTCAGCGATCCAATGAACAAAACAGTGGTGCATATCATTCCGGATTTTATTATTGAAATCAGGGATGATGTCATGCAATTGTCATTAAATTCAAAAAATGTTCCCGACCTTCATGTGAGCAGGCATTATGCTGAAATGCTGGAGAACTATCAGCATAATAAAAGCAACCAAACCAAAGTACAGAAGGAAGCAGTTACTTTTGTCAAGCAAAAACTGGATTCAGCAAAGTGGTTTATCGATGCCATTAAGCAGCGTCAAAACACACTGTTATTGACCATGGAAGCCATTCTGGATTATCAAAAAGAGTTTTTTGAGGACGAGGATGAAATGAAACTCAGGCCCATGATCCTGAAAGATATTGCAACGCGTACCAATCTTGATATTTCTACGATCTCACGGGTGGCCAACAGTAAGTATGTTCAGACTCCCAGAACTATTTATCCTTTAAAGTTCTTCTTCTCTGAGGGCATGCTCAACGAAGATGGAGAGGAAGTGTCAACCAGGGAAATTAAAAAGATCCTTAAGGACTGTATAGAAAATGAAAAAAAAGGAAAACCGCTTACCGATGAAAAACTGGCCGTTTTGCTGAAAGAAAAAGGATATATAATTGCCCGCAGAACTGTGGCAAAGTACAGGGAACAATTAAATATTCCGGTGGCCCGCTTACGGAAGGAGTTGTAAAAGGACTCCAACAGTGTCCCCTTCTAATTCTGAATACAACCTTATTATCCGGAAACCAAAATGACCTGCAATGGAAAAACGTCTGGCCCAAATAGTATCAGTTTTATTCCATCCCTACTTTTTAACTTTAATCGGACTTCTTTTGCTTTTTAATTCCGGTCTGTATATTTCATTGCTGCCGGCCAGGTTAAAGCGGTGGATTTTTCTCATTACAGCTCTGAACACGGTTTTTATTCCTTTAAGTTGCACTCTCTTTTATCTTCGCACCGGACTGGTTAAAAGCCTGAGAATGGATGCCCCCGGTGAGCGCATCATCCCACTTATTGTGAATACCATCCTTTTCAACATCACCTATTACATACTTACCCGTTTTCGTATTCCCGACCCTGTAAGAATGTATATTCTGGTTGGAGCCGTCCTCTCATTTCTTGCCCTTGTGATCAACTGGAAATGGAAAATTTCCCTGCATATGATGGGTATTGGAGGCCTTACCGGTACCTTGTTTGCCATTTCCTTCCGGTATGGATCGGATATTTTATTATACCTGGTACTTAGTGTGCTGGTTTCAGGTATTGTTGGGTTTTCACGACTGAAAAATGAAGCACATGATCCCTTTCAGGTATATTCAGGATATGCTGTGGGAACCCTGACGGCATTTCTTATCATGTATTACTTCTGATGGAAAACCCGGATTATTGGAGTTTTTTTATGGCCATGTTCAGCCATTCCGGATTTATTCCGGGAATAGCGGGTTGACGATTGCCATAATTTTTAAAAACTGCATCCAGTTCAGGGACTTTCTGTTGCGTCAAATGAAAATAGCCTTTTTCAGATAAGTAAATTCCAAGGTATTCCTGCTCGGTTTGCCCCGGTGTAGGAATAAGGATGGCGGTTTTTCCAAGTATGGCCAGGTCCATTATTGAACTGTAGCCTGCCCGGCAAATAATGTATGAGGCATTGAGCAGGTATTTTCTTAACAGATCTGCAGGCAGATGTGGGACCAGTTCAATATTATCATACAGGCGTTGTCCCTGTTTATCCCAGGGCAAACCTCTGACAATGAGGATGGATTTATCACTTTTCCGCAGTTTTTTTATGAGGGTTGATTCAAGGACCGTACGTTGTGGCTCCGGGCCCGAAAGTATCACTACAATCTCATAATGTTTCAGCAATTCCCGGGGTTCTCTGTCGTCCCACTGCATGAATCTGGAAACAGGTCCGACATACATGGCATTTGACGGTATGACTCCGGGATGTGACAAGATGCCGCCAAGGTTGTCTTCTCCGGGGAAATCAGGGATCCAGCAATGGTCAAATTTATTCATCACCCTCAGGTGCCATCTGTATAACATGGATTCAAGAAGATGTTTGCTGCCGGGAATCCTTATCCTTACCTGGTGTGTGATATAAACGGCAGTTACCGAGTCGTTATGAAGTCCAAAACGGTTGTCGCTGATAACAATATCAATATCATGTTCCCTGATGAGGGTTTTTAATTGATGGTGCTCTTTACGGATTGATGCCGTCAATTTCGGTAAAATCAGTAACACGGATAATGCCATTGGCAGATGCCTTGAATAGGTGATTTTCATAAATGGAAACCGGATCAATCTGAGATCGGGAAAACTTGTTTTCAGCAGATGATAAGATCCGCCGTCTGCAGCAAGGATCAACTCAAATTTGCCGGTTTCCAGGAGTTTATGAATCAGATAAATGTCCCGGCTTGCATGCCCCAGACCCCAGTCAAGAGGACAAAAAAGGATCCTTTTTTTTGCAGGATGTTCAGTTTTCATGTTTCAGGCAGTCACCAGTGTTTTAACTCCGAGGGCTTTAACGCGGGCAGCAATCCCGTCAAGTTCATCCCGGGAAATTCTTGTCAGACCACGTTCAGGGGTGTCGCGATGGAAGGTATATATCATCACTTCCTGAGGCCGGACTTCCTTAATGACTTCCAGCCATGAACGAATCTCTTCATCGGTGGTATTATCAATATGAACGTTCCTGTAGGTGCCACGGAAAAACAGCGACTGAAGAATAAACCTGCCATCAAATCTTTTCAATCCTTCAATCAGCGACTCAAGGTTCAGACCATTGCGGGGCTGATTTATTTTTGTTATCATGTCAGGATTGGAAGAATCAAGCTTGATGATATTCTGATCAATTTTCAACAGGGCATTGAAAACACCTTCTTTTTGAATTCCGGTTCCGTTTGTAAGCACTGCAATTTTTGCTCCCGGGGTAAATTCATTTCGCAGGCGGATTGTTTCATCAGTAATTAATGCAAAATCCGGATGTAAGGTAGGTTCACCATTTCCGGCAAAAGTGATAGTATCTGGCTGAACACCCTTAATTTTTAAGCCGGTTAATTTTGTTTGAAGAGCCTGAACGAACTCATCAACAGCCGGATAAGCTGCTTTTTCGGGCTCCACAGCACCCGTCCATCCACACTCACAATAGATGCAGTTGAAATTACATACCTTTCTGTTTCCCGGCAACAGGTTGATGCCCAGTGAAGAACCCAGCCTCCGGGAACTGACCGGGCCGAAAATAATATTTTGGAATAAAAAAGTTGCCATTGTTGTTTCAGGTAGCAAAAGTAGTTTGAAAAATCCACAAACAAAACCAATAAATGAGGGTTAATAATACCCTGATACATACTGCTATGATAATTGTCATTGTATGACAGAACCTGCAAACTACATTTGTAAAGGGATAATAATGATTTACAGGCGATGGAAAAAATGGAACCTCATGAACCAATTGAATGGAAGGAAGAATACAATGTTGATGTAAGCTTTATTGATGAACACCACCGGCATTTTCTTGAGATACTGAACAGATTCAGGGATGCCGGAGAAGAAGGTCTCTGTAAGGAAAGGATGTCACAAATATTTTTTTCACTCGTTCATTACGCAGAACATTATCTGATGCGTGAAATTATTTATTTTAAAGAATACCCCAATTTCTCAACTCACCAGGCCGCCCATAACAATTTTATCGACAGGATTGAAAAGTTTCAGAATGATTACCGGATTGATCAGGAAGGGGTCTGTAAGGAAATGTATGAATATTTGTATGATTGGTTCCGGAACCACATCCTGAAATATGACAAGGAGGCGGTTGAGTACCTGAAATCCAAAGGGTTGACCTAAACTAATTTCCTGACTCTGCTTTTGGAGGTGGTTCGGATTTTCTGCAAGTCCGCTCCTGTAATCAGGTTCAGACCGGGTCTTTTACCCTTTTCGATGCTTCCCACTGTAGATTGCATGTTCAGAGCCCTGGCGCCATTCAAGGTGCCCCATTGCAACACTTCTTCAAATGTGAGGTCTTTAAAATGATCAAGCAGGGTTTTCATTTCCTCAAGAATGGAGAGAGATTGATTGGAAGACAGACTGTCTGTTCCAAGGGCAATGGTTTGTTTTTCACCGGTGAAGGCGTAGATGTCGGGGAGCTTGTTCTCAATATACAAATTGGCATTCGGACAACATACCCAGAAGATCTCCGGTTCTGACATCCGGGATAATTGAATGTCTTCAAGGGTTGAAAAGGTGTTATGGACCAAAAGGATCTTCTGTGCTTTTTGCAGATAATGCAGGGAGTGGCCCAGTGAATTGCCGGACTTGGTGTCGAAATCCCGGATAAATGGCCAAAAAGAGGCCAGAAAATCATAAAGAGGACCCTTTTTTGATTTAAACAGTTGCAATTCCCCTTCACATTCCTGATTGTGGATGGTAACCGCTCTGTTCTTTACCAGTTCGGATATTAGTTGAAATAATTCGGCGGATATGCTATAGGGGGCATGTGGGACAATGGACCAGGGATGCGGATGCTCTTTATCAATAAGCGTTGCAAGAGTGGTGGCTTGTTCCACGAGCTTATTTGCCAGTGAGGCATTCAGGCCAAAGATCTCAAGAAAACTGTGATATTGAATCTCCCGGTTGTTCTTTACAAAAAAACTGTCGGAGGTATTGCAGATATCACCCACTGCAACAATGCCGTTTTGAATCATGTTCCTGTGTTCCCGCCCAACAGCTGCTTTAATAATATCAGTTTCAAAATGTCTTTCGTCATTCACTTTAAAAAGGAATTGTTCCAGACCGGTGTGTTCGGGAACCAATCCTTTCAGGTGGGAAAGTTCCAGGTGGCAATGTGCATTTATGAATCCAGGGGTAATGATGCCATTATAAAATTCCAGTGATGCCTCTTCGCGAAGCGCTCCGCCAGTATCTGTTACATCATGAATGATTCCGCGTTCATCTATCGTTACAATGCCATTTTTAAGCGGAGGGCCGGCTACAGGAAATATGTAATTGGCCGCAATTTTTCTCATCTTCAAAGGGTTTGGAGATACGCTGACAATACTGAGGATCAATTAAACAGCCTGATAGAGATATCTTCTACCTCTGCGTGCTTTGTCCAGGAACCGTTCAGATTTGAATGATCCAGAATATTGCCCTTGATATGGGTGACATGCGAATCTGTAAGGAGTTTTGACAGGGAATGCATATTCCATTGGCCATTTTTTAATATTTTACTCTCAAGAAAAGGGATCCGTACCCCATCGGCCGTACCGTTATCATACCAAAACCAGGCTGAAACAATGGGCCCCTCTGACTGGTCGTCGGGGTACATTTTTACCCGGACACTCAGCGTGTAGGTTCCTTGCTTGCTGATCCTGATTGAGAAGGGGATCTTGTTTTGGGCCCCATCCTCCGGCAGGCCCCATTTGAGTTTTTGGTTCCAGAGATTAAGCGGGCCTGCATCAATTGCATCCGAACTTTTTATCTCACTTTCCATTTCACTCATTTTATTCAGGATTTTCTCGTATAAAAGCTCAAATTTGTCGGGATGATCTGAATAATAATTTATGGTCTTATCAAAATCCTCAAGCACATAACCGTAGTGTTCGAAAATTTGTCTGTAATTGGTCAGGGAATCTTTGCCCGGGTATTTCTTCAGGATGTTAACATTATTCATCAAACCGTCTGTAATATGAATGTCAACGATGATTTGAACCAGGTCGTCGGGATCAATGGTTTCCTTAAACTGGAT